>NZ_JABMCU010000072.1:0-19672 GCF_013179605.1 Enterobacter sp. CM29
GCATCATTGTTTGCGGTTCTTGCGCCAGACTGACAGTGGAAAATCACCGTTTCTCCCGGCGCTGCGTTAAGCCCGCCGGGTAACGAATCCAGCGGAATGGAGTGCGCCACTGGAATATGCTCGCGGGCATACTCGTCGGGGTCGCGAATATCGATAAGTTTGGCGCCTTCAGCAATAAGCGCGTTTGCCTGCTGCGGCGAAATAAGAGGAAGAGACATTGTGTTTCCTTACGGTCAATTTCAGAACAGTAGAGCATTTAAGGCAGGGTTTCAGCCAGTGTAAAGAGGGTAAAGGCAGGTAAAAGCGCGAGAGACGAATGGCAGTTACCCGTAAACTGGCTACGCTTAGAGAAGTGTCTTTTATAATTTTCAATTGGTTAGCTTGCACGGAGTTATTTATGGGTTTTTGGCGCGTTGTTTTTACGATTATTCTCCCGCCGCTGGGCGTGCTGCTTGGCAAGGGACTGGGCTGGGCGTTTATCCTGAACATCCTTCTGACCATCCTGGGTTACTTCCCGGGTCTTATCCACGCGTTTTGGGTTCAGACGAAAAGCTAGGTACGCCACAATAGATCACTGTAGATCCGGGTCAGCGCGCCCTCGGGGCCAAACTGCTGTTTGATCCAGCGCGTGACCTGACCGGTCGCCGCATGCTGCGTGGCGAGCAGCATGCGCGAGTCCTGGCGCGGATTATTGATTCGCCGCTTTACCAGCAGCCCGTCCTCCATCGCCTCACGCGTCATATACTCCGGTAAAAATCCAATACCCTCCCCCAGGATCTGACACTGACACTTGGTGTTAAAGTCCGGTACCAGAATCGCCTCCTGACCGTGAAGCAGCCAGCCGACCTTCTTGTTGATGGTATGCGCGGTGTCCTCGACCATGATATTGGGATACAGACGCAGCTGACTTTCGGAAATGGGCTCCGGGGCGAACGCCAGCGGATGCGTGGGCGCGATGGCAAATACCCAGCGGATCGCGCCTATCTCGGTGTAATCGATGCCTCCGCCATCCAGCAGCGTATCCGGCGCGCCAATGGCGATGTTGGCCTGATTATTAATGATGGAATCCCAGACGCCGTTATACACCTCGGTCATCACCGTGATTTGGCAGGTAGGAAACTGTTTTTTCAGCACCTGGAGCAAACGCGCGGTATGGCGTGGCGTATACAAAAGCTGATTAATGCAGATGCGCACCCGCGTCTCAATGCCCTGCGAAATGGTATCAATCCCGCGCTTGATGGCATGAAAGTCATTCAGCAGGTCGGTCGCTTTACGATAAAAATAAAAACCGGATTCGGTCAGCTCAATGCTGCGCGTGTTGCGTACAAACAGCACCACGTCCAGCCCGGTCTCCATACGTTTGATGGTGTAACTGATGGCGGAAGTGGTCACGCCCAGCTCGGCAGCCGCTTTGCTAAAACTGCCAAAACGTGCCGCGGTGGTGAAGGCCAGCAAATTCTCTTCGGTAAAGATGGAATTCATATTATGGCTCCTGGTTACCATCAGTTTTGAACATATTTTAACACCGGCGTTACATCATAGTTGATGTCGGTCACAGTTCTGGGTTTTTACGTAGAGCCGCGCTGTGTAAGGCTTTTTCATTCATAAGGATAATGCAGCCCGAGGCGCGTAAAAGCGGTAAACCATAAGAAAAAGGTTGCACAGACGCACGTTTTTGCCGGACTGTTGAATTTAACTCAACAATGAATTGCGTGTCGATGAATCATTTTTAAGCGGATTCTTTTATGACCAGGCTGTTGCTATTCTCAGGTCATCAGAAGTGAAACATAGGGAGTCTGAATATGTCTGCAACTGCACTGGTTACAGAATTTTTGCTGGCGGCAGAAGAGGGTAATATCGACGCGCTAAAAGCCTGCCTGGAAAAAGGCGTGGATATTAACGCGACCAACCGCCAGAAAAGAACCGCCATTATTATTGCCAGCCTGAAAAAGCATTACGCCTGTGTGGAATTTTTAATTGCCGCCGGGGCGGATATTGATAAACAGGACCAGACCTGTTTTAACCCCTTCCTGATCGGCTGCCTGACCAATGATTTAACCCTGCTGCGCATTGTCCTTCCGGCGGATCCGGATCTCGACCGTCTGACGCGCTTTGGCGGCGTGGGCATTACCCCCGCCAGTGAAAAAGGGCACGTTGAAATCGTGCGCGAGCTGCTGGAAAAAACCGACATTAACGTCAACCACACCAATTTTGTCGGCTGGACGCCGTTGCTTGAGGCCATCGTGTTAAACGACGGCGGCGCAAAGCAGCAGGAAATTGTGAAGCTGCTGCTGGATCACGGCGCGAATCCGCACATGACTGATAAATACGGCAAAACCCCGCTCGAACTGGCGCGGGAAAAAGGCTTCAACGCGATCGCAGACCTGCTGCTGGCGGCAGGCGCATAGCGCATTCGGTCAGCCTTCCCCTGGCTGGCCGTGAATCAAAAAACGCATTGTTACCGACGTGCATTTAGCACGACGGCGGCCCCCTTTTATCTTAAACAGGTGAAAATAATGCCAACCAAAATCGTCATAAAAAAGAATACGTATTTCGATTCGGTTTCCTTAATGTCGGTTTCCACCAAAGCCAATAAATTGCCGGGCGTCGAGCAGGCGTTTGTGGCGATGGCGACGGAAATGAACAAAGGGGTATTAAAAAACCTCGGGCTATTAACGCCGGAATTAGCGGACGCGAAAAACGGCGACCTGATGATCGTTATTAAAGGCGACGCGGCGAATGAGGAAACCCTTGCCGCCATTGAAGCGTTATTCACGCGTAAAGAGAGCGCTGGCTCCCATGAAGCACGCTACGCGACAATTGCCAGCGCCAAAACCCATCGTCCGGACAGCAACCTTGCGGTGATATCCGTCAACGGCACCTTCGCCGCCCGCGAAGCGCGCCAGGCGCTGGAAAACGATCTCAACGTAATGCTGTTTTCCGATAATGTGTCGCTCGACGACGAGCTGGCGCTGAAGCAGCTGGCGCATGACAAAGGATTGCTAATGATGGGGCCGGACTGCGGCACCGCCATTATCAACGGCGCGGGGCTGTGCTTTGCCAACGCGGTACGTCGCGGGCCGATTGGCATCGTTGGCGCCTCCGGCACCGGTAGCCAGGAGCTGAGCGTGCGCATTCACGAGTTCGGCGGCGGCGTGTCGCAGCTGATCGGCACCGGCGGGCGCGATCTCAGCGAGAAGATTGGCGGCCTGATGATGCTCGACGCCATCGACATGCTGGAGGCGGACGACGCGACCCGGGTGATAGCGCTCATCTCCAAACCGCCTGCACCCGCGGTGGCAGAGAAAGTGCTGGCCCGGGCACGCGCCTGCCGCAAACCTGTGGTTGTGTGCTTCCTGGGCCGCAAAGAACCACCAGCCGATGAAGACGGATTGCAGTTTGCTCGTGGCACCAAAGAGGCGGCCCTGAAAGCGGTGCTGCTTACCGGCATTAAAAAAGACTCCCTGGATTTACATCCGCTCAACTGGCCGCTGATCGAAGAGGTGCGCGCCCGCCTGACGCCGCGGCAGAAGTACATTCGCGGCCTGTTCTGCGGCGGCACCCTGTGCGACGAAGCGATGTTTGCCGCGCTGGAGAAGTTTGACGATGTTTACAGCAACATCCAGCCGGATCCGGCCAGGCGTCTGAAGGACATCAGCGTCAGCCAGGCCCACACCTTCCTTGATTTCGGTGACGACGATTTCACCAACGGCAAACCACACCCGATGATCGACCCGACCAACCGCATCAGCCGCCTGCTACAGGAGGCGCGCGATCCGCAGGTGGGCGTCATCGTGATGGACTTCGTGCTGGGCTTTGGCGCACACGAGGATCCGGTGGGGGTGATGATCGAGGCGATCAAAGAGGCACAGGCAATCGCGAAAGCCGACAACCGTCCGCTGGAAATTCTCGGCTACGTGCTCGGCACCGATCAGGATCCGCAGTCGCTGGCCCAGCAGTGCCAGCTGCTGACCGACGCAGGCGTCATCTGGGCCAGCAGCAGCACCAATACCGGATTACTGGCACGCGAATTTGTCTGCAAAGGGGAGAGAGCATAATGACGACCTTATTCAACCAACCGCTGAACGTGATTAATGTCGGGATTGCGATGTTCAGCGACTACCTCAAAAAACAGCACGTTCCCGTGACCCAGCTCGACTGGACGCCGCCGGGACAGGGCAATATGCAGGTGGTGGACGCGCTGGATCGGCTGGCGGAAAAACCGCTGGCGGAGAAAATTGCCGCCGCGAACAACATTGCCCTTGAGCGCATTATTCAGTCCCATCCGGTGCTGGTGGGCTATGACCAGGCCATCAACGTGGTGCCGGGCATGACCCGCACCACCATTCTGCATGCCGGTCCGCCTGTTACCTGGGAAAACATGTGCGGGGCGATGAAGGGCGCGGTTACCGGCGCGCTGGTGTTTGAAGGGCTGGCGACGGATCTGGAGGACGCCGCAAGGCTGGCGGCTTCAGGCGACATCACCTTCTCGCCGTGCCACGAGCACGACTGTGTGGGCTCTATGGCGGGCGTCACCTCCGCGTCGATGTTTATGCACATCGTTGAGAACAAAACCTACGGCAACCGCGCCTTCACCAACCTCAGCGAGCAGATGGCGAAGATCCTGCGCATGGGGGCCAACGATCAGAGCGTGATCGACCGCCTGAACTGGATGCGCGACGTGCTCGGCCCAATGCTGCGCGACGCGATGAAGATTATCGGCGAAATCGACCTGCGACTGATGCTGGCCCAGGCGCTGCACATGGGCGACGAGTGCCACAACCGCAACAACGCGGGCACCACGCTGCTTATCCAGGCGCTGACGCCGGGGCTGATCCAGGCGGGCTATCCGGTGGCGCAGCAGCGTGAAGTGTTCGAGTTTGTCGCCAGCAGCGACTACTTCTCCGGTCCGACGTGGATGGCAATGTGTAAGGCCGCGCTGGATGCCGCCCACGGCATTGAGTACAGCACCGTCGTCACCACCATGGCGCGCAACGGCTACGAGTTCGGCCTGCGCGTCTCCGGCCTGCCGGGGCAGTGGTTCACCGGCCCGGCGCAGCAGGTGATCGGCCCGATGTTCGCGGGCTATAAGCCGGAAGACTCCGGGCTGGATATCGGCGATAGCGCGATTACCGAAACCTACGGCATCGGCGGCTTTGCGATGGCGACAGCCCCGGCAATCGTGGCGCTGGTGGGCGGCACGGTGGAGGAAGCCATCGATTTCTCCCGCCAGATGCGCGAAATCACTCTCGGCGAAAACCCGAACGTCACCATTCCGCTGCTGTCGTTTATGGGCATCCCGTCCGCCATCGACATCACGAAGGTCGCGGGCAGCGGCATTCTGCCGGTCATTAATACCGCCATTGCCCATAAGGACGCCGGTATCGGCATGATTGGGGCGGGCATCGTTCACCCGCCGTTTAGCTGTTTTGAAAAGGCGCTGTTAACCTTCCGCGATCGCTACGTTCTATAAGGTATGCATCCATGAAAAACATGAAACTGGAGTGGAAAAGAGGTGACTGGGCAGCTTATTTCGGGTTGATGACCAACAACCTGACCAATTTGCTGACCATGATGGGGCTGCTCATTTTTGTCGTCGGCATCCCGAAGGAGATTGTTTATGGACGCATCGCGCCAGCCTTCGGTCTGGCGGTGCTGGTGGCGAGTCTTTGCTATACGTGGTTTGGCCTGCAAATGGCGCGCGCCACCGGACGAACGGACGTCACCGCGCTGCCTTCCGGCCCGAGCGCGCCGTCGATTTTTACCGTGACCTTCCTGGTCTTAATGCCGGTTTACCAGCAAACCGGCGATGCGGATTTCGCGATTCAGATTGGCCTGGTGTGGTGCTTTGTGGAAGCGATGATCCTCGCGGGCGGTTCCTTCCTGGGGGAAACCATCCGCAAGATGATCCCGCGTACCGTGCTGCTGTCGTGCCTGTCCGGTCTTGGCCTGCTCCTGCTGGCGATGAACCCGATGTTGCAGGCGTTCGAAGCGCCGACCGTGTCGTTTATCGTCCTGCTGCTGATCTTCATTAACTGGTTCGGTAAAAAGCCGATTTTCGCCCGCATCCCGACCGGCCTGCTGCTGTTGATTGCCGGTACTCTGCTTGCGTGGATCTCCGGACTGCAAAGCCCGGATGCCATTAAAGCGTCCATGTCATCCTTCGGCTTTAACCCGCCGGAAGTGCATGTGGACAGCTTTATGCAGGGGTTGCCGCACGCGCTGCCGTATCTGGCGTCCGCCGTACCGCTGGGGCTGGCGAACTACATCTTTGACCTGGAGAACATCGAAAGCGCCCATGCGGCGGGGGATGAATACCCGACCCGCAAGGTAATGCTGGCGAACGGTCTGGCCTCCATGCTCGGCTGCCTGATGGGCAATCCGTTCCCGGTCACGGTCTACGTCGGCCATCCTGGCTGGAAAGCGATGGGCGCCAGTATTGGCTACACCCTGGCGTCCGGCGTGACCATGTTCATCGTGCCGCTGTTCGGGCTGGGGGCCTTTATGCTCGCCATCATACCGATGACCGCCATCGTGCCGATTCTGGTGTTTATCGGCGTTGTCACCGCCAACCAGGTGGTGAGGGAAACCCCGAAAGTGGAGGTGCCCGTCATCTTCATCTGCCTGTTCCCGTGGATTGCCAACTGGGCGCTGACCATGATGAACAGCGTGATGAGCGCGGCGGGGACCAGCGCGGCGAAAATTGGCACCGACGTGCTGCACAGCAAGGGGATCTACTACGAAGGCCTGATGCATCTCGGCAACGGCGCGCCGCTCGCCAGCATGCTCTGGGGCTGTATCGCCATCTTCGCCATCATCAACAAACCGCTACGGGGGGCCGTCGCCGCCGGAGGAGGCGCGCTGCTGGCGCTGTTTGGCGTGATCCACGCGCCGGTGGTGGGCTTTGCCGAGGGCAGTTCCCTGATGTTCGTCACGGCCTACCTGATGATGGGCGGGATGTTTGTGGTGAAGCATGTTCTCGATATCTCTGTTAATCCCCCTCTCCCAGTGGGAGAGGGCCAGGGTGAGGGCGCCAGAACGCACCTTCTAAAGGAAACAAAATGAAAGAGCTTATGGTCGTTGCCATCGGCGGCAACAGCATTATCAAAGACAACGCCAGCCAGTCGATTGAGCATCAGGCGCAGGCGGTCAAAGCGGTGGCTGAGTCGGTGCTCGAAATGCTGGCCTCGGACTATGACATCGTGCTCACCCACGGCAATGGCCCGCAGGTGGGGCTGGATCTGCGCCGCGCCGAGATCGCCCACGAGCGGGAAGGGCTGCCGCTGACCCCGCTGGCAAACTGCGTGGCGGATACCCAGGGCGGCATCGGCTACCTGATCCAGCAGGCGCTCAACAACCGCCTGGCGGCGCGCGGGGAACAAAAAGCGGTCACGGTCGTCACGCAGGTGGAGGTGGATAAAAATGATCCTGGCTTTATGCACCCGACGAAACCCATCGGCGCGTTCTTCAGCGAGGCGCAGCGCGACGAACTGCAACTTGCGCACCCGGACTGGCATTTTGTCGAGGATTCAGGCCGGGGCTATCGCCGCGTGGTAGCTTCACCGCAGCCGCGGCGCATTGTCGAGGCGGATGCCATCAAGGCGCTGACGCAGAAAGGATTTGTGGTGATCGGCGCAGGCGGCGGAGGCATTCCTGTGGTGCGCAGTGACCAGGGCGATTATCAGAGCGTGGACGCGGTGATAGATAAAGATCTCTCCACCGCGCTGCTGGCGCGCGAGATCGGCGCCGACGTGCTGGTGATCACCACCGGCGTGGAGAAAGTGTGCGTGAACTTCGGCAAGCCGAACCAGCAGGCGCTGGATACCGTCAACGTGGCGCAGATGACGCGCTACAGGGATGAAGGCCACTTCCCGGCGGGCAGCATGTTGCCAAAAATCGTCGCTTCGCTGGAATTTTTACGCCATGGCGGCAGGCGCGTGATCATCACCTCGCCGGACTGCCTGCCCGCAGCGCTGCGCGGTGAAACGGGTACCCACATTGTTAACGAAGGAAGATAAGATGAGTGAGAATAAAAGCCGCCGCGAGTTTATTAGCCAGAGCGGTAAAATGGTTACCGCCTGCGCGCTGTTTGGCGCCACGGGTTCCGTCGCGTATGCTGCCGATTCTGCTAAGGCAACCTGCGTGACGGGTAAACCGATGAACATCACCGCAAAACATTACTATCTCGACAACGTGCTGCTGGAAGCCGGGTTTAACTTCGACGGCAGCGTGGCGACAAGCACCCGCACCGAGCTGAAAACGCTTGAGATCAAAGACGGGAAAATCGTCGCCCTGCGCGATAACAACAGCCACGCCGATGCGGCCCTGCCGCACTTCGATGCGGGCAAAAAGCTGATGCTCCCGGCGATGCGCGACATGCACATCCATCTGGACAAAACCTTCTATGGCGGCCCGTGGCGCTCCCTGAACCGTCCGGCGGGTACCACCATTCAGGACATGATCCGCCTGGAGCAGAAGCTGCTGCCGGAATTACAGCCTTACACGCAAGAACGCGCCGAAAAGCTGATCGACCTGATCCAGTCCAAAGGGTCCACCATCGCCCGCAGCCACTGCAACATAGAGCCGGTTTCCGGCCTGAAAAACCTGGAAAATTTGCAGGCGGTACTGGCGCGCCGAAGCCCAGGTTTTGACTGTGAAATCGTTGCCTTCCCGCAGCACGGTCTGCTGCTCTCCAACTCTGAAAAGCTGATGCGCGAGGCGATGCGCGCCGGGGCGCACTACGTGGGCGGGCTGGACCCAACCAGCGTCGACGGCGCGATGGAGAAATCCCTCGACACCATGTTCCAGATTGCGCTGGATTATGACAAAGGGGTGGATATCCATCTGCACGAAACCAGCCCGGCGGGCGTGGCGGCGGTGAACTACATGGTAGAAACCGTGGAGAAAACGCCGGAGCTGAAGGGGAAGCTGACCATCAGCCACGCCTTCGCGCTGGCGACGCTTAACGAACAGCAGGTGGATGAGATCGCCACCCGCATGGCGGCGCAGCAGGTGACCATCGCCTCGACCGTGCCGATTGGCACCCTGCACATGCCGCTGAAGCATTTACGTGATAAAGGCGTGTTTGTCATGACCGGTACCGACAGCGTGATTGACCACTGGTCCCCGTACGGTCTGGGGGACATGCTGGAGAAAGCCAACCTCTACGCCCAGCTCTATATTCGCCCGAACGAACAGACGCTTTCGCGGGCGCTGGGCATCGCCACCGGCGACGTGCTGCCGCTGAACGACAAAGGTGAGCGCGTGTGGCCTAAAGCGCAGGACGACGCCAGCTTCGTGCTGGTGGATGCCTCCTGTTCCGCCGAGGCCGTGGCGCGTATCTCTCCGCGTACCGCGACGTTCCACAAGGGGAACCTGGTCTGGGGCTCTGTGGGCTAATGTGGTGCCGGGTGGCGCTGCGCTTACCCGGCCTACGGTTCGGAGATTTTGTAGGTCGGGTAAGGCGAAGCCGCCACCCGACAATGCAGTATACTGCTATGCACATTCTTAAAGAGGGATCTGCCATGGCACAAAACATCTACGACAATCCGGCGTTTTTCGAAGGCTACGCCCAGCTTCCGCGCTCGGTTCAGGGGCTGGACGGCGCGCCGGAGTGGCCTGCGCTTAAGGCGATGCTGCCGGATTTAACCGGCACATCAGTTATCGATCTTGGGTGCGGCTACGGCTGGTTCTGCCGCGTGGTGCGCGAGCTGGGCGCTTGCGACATCACGGGCGTCGATATCTCTGAAAAGATGCTCGCCCGCGCGGCAGAACTGACGGATGACACGCAGATCCACTATCAGCGTAGCGATCTGGAATCTCTTCAGCTTCGCGAAAACAGTCTCGATCTGGTCTACAGCTCGCTGGCGCTGCACTATCTGCCGGAACTGGACGCGTTATTCGCCAGGGTGCAGCGTGCGCTTAAACCCGGCGGCAGCCTGGTTTTCTCGATGGAGCACCCGATTTATACCTGCGCCACCCGTCAGGGCTGGCTCACCGACGACAACGGTGAGCGGTTCTGGGGCGTGAACCATTATCAGGACGAAGGCAAGCGCGTCAGCAACTGGCTGGCAGAGGGGGTAATCAAATACCACCGCACGCTGGGTACCACGCTTAACGCGCTGATCAAGGCCGGATTGACGATAAGTGAAGTCAATGAGTGGGGACCAACGCAGGCGCAGGTTGACGCCTGGCCCGCGCTGGCCGAAGAGGCGGAACGCCCGATGCTGGTGCTGATCGCCGCCCGTAAGGCTTAATAGCCGACTTTATATACCCGCCCGCTCTGTACCCCTTCCACGCTGCGGCGGTAGGCCTGCGCAACGGTCGCAGCGGGAACGCTTTCAAAGCCCGGGAAGAAGCCATCATATGCTTCGACGGATTCCGTCAGCACCGTCGGGCTGATCAGGTTAATGCGGATCCCGCGCGGCAGTTCACAGGCCGCGGCGCGCACAAACCCTTCCAGCGCCGCGTTTACGGTGGTGGCATTGACGCCCTGAGCAATCGGTTCGTGCGCCACAATCCCGCTTATCAGCGTGATCGAGCCGCCTTCGTTCAGGAAGTGCTGGCCGGTCAGCGCCAGACGAACCTGCCCCAGTAGCTTATCCTGCAAGCCCCGGTTGAACTCGCCGTCGGTCATGGTTGCGAGCGGGCCGAAGTGTACCCCACCGCTGGCGGAGACAATCGCATCCACCGGGCCGATCTTTTCGAACAGCGCCTGTACGCTCGCCTGCGAGGTGATATCCACCTGATGCTCGCCCTGCGTGCGACCCACGCGGATCGTCTCGTGGCGTTGGCTTAACTCTTCTGTGACTGCACGACCGACCGTACCGCTGGCACCAATAATGACGATTTTCATAGCAGACTCCTTATGTTGTGAGCCTTCATTCTTTAATAAATAAAAACTCAGATAAACTGGGCTAACGTTAGAAGATTACTAACCAGAGGTTTGGAATATGGATAAGCTTCGCGGGATGGAGACGTTCATCGCGGTGGTGGAAAGCGGCAGCTTCACCGGCGCGGCGGCCCGGCTGGAGATGTCGGCGGTGATGGTCGGGAAGTATATTGCGTTGCTGGAATCGCAGCTCGGCACGCGGCTACTGGAACGCAACACCCGTCGCCAGAGCCTGACCGACGCCGGACGCGTTTATTTCGAAGAGGCCAGGCGCGTGCTGGAGCAGGTCTCGATTGCTGAAAACGCAGTTGAACGTCTGCGAGCCACGCCCGCCGGCACCCTGCGCGTGACGGCACCCACCTCGTTTGGCGGCTGCGTTATCGCGCCTCTGACGGCCACGTTTTTACAGCGCTACCCGCAAGTGCGCATCGAACTGGATCTCACCAACCGAATGGTGGATCTGGTGGAGGAAGGGGTCGATCTGGCCATTCGCATCGGGGAGATCCGAAATGAGGATCTTGTGGCGAAATACCTGTGTCCCTACAACATGACGATCTGCGCCGCGCCGGAATATCTGGCGCGTCACGGTACGCCGCAAACGCCAGCCGATCTGGTGGATCACCTGTGTCTGTCGCACACGGTATGGACGGCGCGTAACGAGTGGCGGCTGCCCGGTGTGGAAGGCGAGGTGCGCTGGAAGCGTGATGCCGTCTTACGATGCAATGACGGCTACGGCTTACGCATGGCGGCGCGAGCCGGGGCAGGACTGTTGCTGCAACCGGAAGTGCTGGTGGCTGAAGAGCTGGCAAGCGGCAGGCTGGTTCGGGTTCTGGAAGCGTTTACGCCCGCGCCGAGGCCGGTGCATTTATTGTGGCGCCAGGATTTGCGTCCGCTGCCTAAGCTAACGGAATTTATTGCCCATATTCTGCTAAGATTGGGCACAATATAAAAAAAGAAGGTAAGTAAAGAATGTCTGCAAACAAACTCGCCAGCAGCGCGCAGGGCCTGCAATCCTCTGCCATCCGTGAATTATTAAAACATAGCAAAATGGCAGGCGTGATTTCGCTGGGTGGCGGTATTCCAAACCCGGATCTGTTCGATCATGAAGGTTTAAAAATTGCCGCTGATGCCGTGCTGTCTCAGCATTTTGGCGAAGCGTTCCAGTACGGCCTGACGGAAGGCGTCCCGGGGCTTCGCGAAGAGATCCAACGCATCTGTGAAGGTCGCGGCATCGCCTGTAAAGCCGATGACGTGGTCATTACATCCGGCTCTCAACAGTCGCTTGACGTGCTGGCGCGTGCGTTAATTAACCCGGGTGATACGGTCGTTGTTGAGCGTCCGACCTACCTCGCCGCGTTGCAGGTCTTTGGCCTGGCACAGGCGAATTTTGAATCCGTCGGCACCGACGGCGACGGCATGAAAGTAGATGAACTTGAAGCGCTGGTGGCAACCAAAACCATCAAAGCGGTTTATATCGTGCCAACCTTTGGTAACCCGGGCGGCGTGACGCTCTCCGAGGCGCGGCGTAAACAGCTGGTGGAATTATCGAAGCGCTATGACTTCGTGATTATCGAAGACGATCCGTACAGCGAAATCAACTATACCGAGGAAGCGTTCCGCCCGCTGATTGCTCATGCCAAAGATATCGGCAATGAGGATAACGTGGTGTACACCTCCACCTTCTCTAAAATCCTCGCGCCGGGCACCCGCGTGGGCTGGGTGCTGGTGCCGGAGTGGCTGAAGCGTGCGGTGGTGAACCTCAAGCAAACCACCGATCTGCACACCAGCACGCTGTCGCAGCTGATGACGTACGAATATCTGAAAACCGGTCGTCTGGCGAATCAGATTAAAATGATCCGCGAAGCCTATCGCCAGAAATACCAGACCTTTGCCAGTGAACTGGAAGCGGAGCTGGGCGATGTGATGTCGTTCCACAAGCCAAAGGGCGGCATGTTCCTGTGGGCGAAAATGAATAACGGCATCAATACGACGAAATGGCTGGAAAAAACGTTGAGCAACGGCGTCGTGTTTGTGCCGGGTGAGTTCTTCTACTGCAACGAGCCGGACCACACCACGCTGCGCATGTCTTTCGTTACCCCAACGGATGAGCAGCTTAAAGAAGCGGTTCGACGTCTGAAAATTTCCCTGTAAGCGGATGCGCATAATGGCAGATGCCGTTATGCGCTGTTCCCGTGTAGGGTAAGGTTATTGCGTGGCGTGGGCGAGGGTGCGGTCAAATGCATCGCCGTCTGGCGCCTGTGTGACTTCATGGATCCGACAAATTTTCCCCTCGCGCAGCGTGGCAAACATATACACCTCTAATTCTGCCTGGCGACCATCCGGATATGTCACGGCCACTCTGTGCCGGTCTGCCACACATTCGTTATGGCAACATAACGCTTCCACGGTAAACGTAATCTCGCGGATCTGCGCACGCACATGGTTCAGGTGTTTCATAAATCCCTGATAATCAAGCATGTGACCGTCCGTAACCTGCTGGTAATCGGGCGTAAACACCTCTGCCGGATCTACATTGCCATTGAATAAGCGGGTTAACAGACAGGCCATTTGCTCGCGCTGCGCGGTGTTGTCGGGCTGGTTTATCAGGGATGTAATGATGGTCATGTTAGCTCCTCGTGATGTTGAGCCGCTATTATCCTTGACAGCATAAGGCGTAGTTTCTGTAATAAGTCGAAGAATAACGATTTTCGGTCAAATTCATGCTGACAACTGAGAGGCTTGTTCATCCCGGCGGCTATCACACCCCATGGCACAGCCATCATGCCGGCCAGCTCTGGCGCATTGCTGCGGGGCTGCTGGTGATTGAGACGCCGCTGGGGCGTTCGGTGGTACCCGCAAAACATATCGGCTGGATCCCGCCTGGTCAGCAGCACGCTGCCTTTTCGGAAAGCGCGATTGAAGGTTGCGCTGTCTATCTTGACCCTGCCGATTGTGAAGGGCTTCCGGAAGAGGCCACGCTTTTCGAGTCTGACGATTTTACCGATGCACTGTTTTCCCGTTTAAGCGTTGCCGGGAGTGAATACGATCCCCGAAAGCTCATCTTGCTGCTGGAGGAGTTGGCTCTGGCGTCTCAGGTCCGCTTTTATCTGCCCGTACCGACCGATCCCCGGCTGAAAAATGTGGTCAGGAAACTGCTGCAATCCGTCGATGATAATCAGACGGTGGAAAGCCATGCCAGCCGTGCCGGGATGAGCGTACGTACATTCAACCGGCGGTTTAGCGCGGAGACGGGGATGAACTTCGTCAACTGGCGCCAGCTGGCGCGCGTCATGCAGGCGATGGAGTGGCTGGCGGCGGGGAAGCCGGTGGGGTGGATTGCGCTCTCGTGCGGATACAGCAGCGTCAGCGCATTTATTGAAGTTTTCAGAACGTGGACCGGTAAAACGCCGGGGCAGTGGGCGATTAAAGAAGGCCCTTTTGCGCAAAGGTAATGCGCGTGGCCTCGTTGAGATCCAGCTCTCTTAACGATTCCGGATAAACCCAGGCGATCTCCTGAAACTCATCGTTAAACGTAACATCCCGATTGGCGCTGATGCAGTCGAAGATCAGATAAATCATATAAATTTCCTCGGTGGTACCATCGGCGTAAGTTTTGACCCTGATGTCATCGCGAAAAGCCCAGGGCTTGACGTCGATAATGTCCAGCGCGTCGCCCAGCTCCTCACGGACTTCACGGCGCAGCGCCTGTTCCATGGTTTCGCCTGGTTCCATTCCACCACCGCAGAGTGCCCACTGACCGGGGAATACACCGCGATCGTCGGCCATTTTACATAGCAGGTAGGCTCCGTCATTCTGGATGATGGGGCAGACAATGGTTCGTTGGCGCATGATTTCTTCCTGAAAAATGAATTTGGGCTACTATAGCAGATTGGTGATGGAGATCATGTTAGGTGTGTTGGATCCTCATCACTCGGAACAGCGGTGTAGGCCGGGTAAGGCGAAGCCGCCACCCGGCGTTTGACTACCGCTCCCTCAGCGCCTCCTTCGCCCGGTTAAACGGCTTAATCAGATAATCCAGCACCGTTTTCTCCCCGGTCTTAATATCCACCGTCGCAATCATCCCCGGCACAATCGAAAAGTGCCTGCCCGCCTTGTTCACCAGATAATCCTGGCTGGTGCGAATGAATACACGGTAGTAGAACACCTCCGGCTTCGCTTCGTCCTGAATGGTGTCCGGCGAAATGGTCTCCACCACTCCGTGCAGCCCGCCGTAAATCGCGTAATCGTAGGCGGTGATTTTCACCAGCGCCTCCTGATTAGGATGGATAAAGGCGATATCCCGGGGCGAGAGGCGGGTTTCAATCAGCAGGTGATCGTCCACCGGCACAATCTCCATTAACTCGCCGTTGGGCGGTATGACGCCGCCGATGGTGGTCACCTTGATGTTTTTCACGATCCCGCGCACCGGCGACTTCACCGTCAGGCGGGTAACGGAATCCTCGCGGCCTTTCAGGATCGCTGACACCATATCCACCTCGGCGTTGGCCTTAGACAGCGCTTCACGGGCCTGCACGTAATACTGGGAACGCACGTCGGTGAGCTTCAGCTCCAGGTCGCTTTTCTGCCGTTGCAGGCGCAGCACTTCCACGTGGCTGGCGGCACCGGTTTTCACCAGCCGTTGAGTGATCGCCAGTTCTTTATTGGCGAGCGCTAACGCGGAGCGAAGTTCACGCTGCGTATCCTCCAGCTGGGCGCGGCGAGAGTTGTAAAGCCGCGTTTCTGCGGCGGTCAGGTCGGTCCATTTCGCCAGGGAAGGCGGGAATTTCAGCGGGAGATCGTTCACCTCGGCGTACAGGCGCACGCTGGAGGCCAGCGACGCGCGGTAACGCGCCGCGCTTTCGCCGACGTTAGATTCCGAGCGGGTAGGATCCAGCCGCGCCAGCACCTGTCCGGCCTGCACCTGATCCCCTTCGTGTACGTTCAGCTCAGTGAGGATCCCCCCATCCAGCGACTGCAATACCTGCTCGCGTGAACTGGGGATCACTTTTCCGGTGCCGGTTGAGACTTCATCCAGCACCCCGAACCACGCCCAGACGCCGAGCACCACAAACATCAGCAGGGAGAAGAAAACGATGCGCCGGGCACCGGTATAACCGCTTTCGGAGTCGAGCGCGTTATCCAGATCTTCTACTGCGGCAACGTCACGCTGATTGATTTTCATTATTCCACTCCCGTCCGGTTGCCTGCTGCTGTTGCTGCATACGGCTGTTGTTCAGCGCCTGCGCTTTTGGCGCGTCCATCACCAGCATGCCATCTTTGAGTACCACCACGCGCTCCACCAGCTCCAGCACCGGCACGCGGTGGGTCGCGACAACCAGCGTGCGGTTGCCGAGCCACGCCCCGAGACGTTGAATAAATTCCCGCTCGGTATGTTCATCAAGGGAGGCGGTCGGTTCATCCATCAGCACGATATTCGGGTCGCGCAGCAGCATCCGCGCCAGCAGAATAGACTGCCGCTGCCCGCCGGACAGCCCGACGCCATTCTCCATAATCGGGTAATCCAGCCCCTTTGGCAGCTTCTGCACAAAGCTGGCCGCGCCGCACATCTCCAGCACCTCGAAGATCTCTTCATCGGTGGCGCGGGGCATGCCGAGCGTGATGTTCTCGCGCAGGGTGCCGTAAAACAGCCGGGCGTTTTGGGTCATAAAGCCGACGTTTCTCCGCACGTCAGCCACGTCCAGATGCGGCAGGCTGAGGTTGTCGAGCCGCAGTTCACCGCCCGCCAGATCCATCCCGCCCGCCATCGCCTGCAACAGGGTTGATTTACCCGCGCCGTTGCGCCCGAGGATCGCCACTTTTTCGCCCGCTTTGATCTCCAGGCGGTTAATGCGCAGCGCCATGCGGGGATCTTCCGGGTGATAGCGGAACTGCGCCTGCTCGAAAAGATAGTGGCCGCGCAGCACGTCCTGGCGGATCGGCGTCTCTTCGCGCTGGTTCTCGGTCGGCAGCTGCATAATGCTGTCCAGTCCCTCTTTGGCAGCCTTCACCTGCTGCCAGCGGGCCAGCACGCCGCACAGCGTCGCCATCGGGGCGATCATCCGTGAGGCGAGCATCGAGGCGGCCACCACCGAACCGGTGGTTAAGGTGCCGTCGATCACCATCGGCGCGCCCACCACGATCACCCCGGCATAGACCAGGCTCTGAATGGTCATCCCCCAGCTGATCAGGTTCTGCGTCAGTTCGCGGGTGCGCAGGCCGGATTCGGCGGTGATCTGGATATAGCTGTTCCACTGCTGCAAAAAGCGGTTCTCCGCCTGCATCAGCTTGATGTCCTCCAGACCCTGCACGCTCTCCACCAGCACCGCGTTGCGCAGGGTAGATTCATGCGCCGACTGCTTCGCCAGCTCCGCCAGCTTCTTTTGCAGCAGCAGGCCAGGCAGGACCATGATCACCGCCGCCACCGGGGCGATCCACGCCAGCTGCGGGGCGATGATCGCCAGCACAATCACAAACAGGATAAAGAACGGCAGATCGACGATGGTGGAAATGGTGGAGGAGGTGACCATCTCGCGGATCTGCTCCAGCTCGCGCAACTGGGAGATAAAGCTGCCGGTGGAGCGCGGAATGGCGCTGTGGCGTAGCCGCAGCGCGTGGCCGAAGACCCGATCCGAGACGCGCATATCCGAGCGTTTGCCCAGCAGATCCATAATGTGCCCGCGCGCCACGCGCAGCACAAAACCAAACAGCGTGGCGATCAGTACCCCAATAGTCAGTACGTAGAGCGTCGGGTAGGACTGGGCGGGGATCACCCGGTCATACACCTGCATGGAAAAGACAATGCCGGAGAGGGAGAGCACGTTGATAAACAGCGCCGCCAGCATCACCCAGCTGTAAGGGCGAAGGTCGCGCATCACCAGCCGGTAGAGCCAGTCCGGGCGGTATTTTGAGATATAGGCGTCCACGCGGCTGTCCTTCAGCGCCGCCAGCGGACGCAGGGCGATGACGTGGCGGATGGCAGGCAGCATCGCGCTCATCGACAGGCGGTTGGTGTGCGTGTTGTCATCGAAAAAGCTGACCTCAAGCGTATCCTCGCCGTCGAAATTGTCGATCACGCCGATTTTACCGTCGTTTAGCTCTACCACCACCGGCAGACGCCAGCTGTTGATGGCGTGCTGATCGGCCGTCAGCAGCTGGAACGTCAGCCCGGCTTCACGGGCGAGCTGCGTCAGCGCGGGCACCATCGGTTTGCCTTTCAGCCACGGCGCGCCCGCGATCAGCGAGCCTGGCGAGCAGGCAACGCGATAGCGCGTCGCCACATAGCCAAACGCCTGCGCCCACTGCTCCAGCGCCTCATCCGTCATGTTTTCACCCTGCGGAATATCGCGTTGCTTCATGGCTGGATCTCCACGGTCTGGATGGTGCGGTTTTCAAGATCGAACGCCTGACGTATGCGCCCGGTTTGGTAGAGACAGTTCAGCTGAAGCTGGCGGAGCTGTCCGGCGGTTTGCTGCTGGGTAAAGCGCGCCTGATACACCTCCTGCTCGGCGTTGAGCACGTCGAGCAGCGGGCGGGAACCAAGATCGAGATACTGCTGCTGATACAGCTCGCGGGTACGGGCGCTGAGCGCTTCCTGGCGGCCCTGGATCTGAAGCGTGCTCATCAGGCTCATCACCTGGCTGCGCGCTTCCAGCAATTTTTGCCGCACCTCAAGACGGGTGCGCTGAATGGTGGACTGGGCCGATTCCACCGCGTGTCCGGCGGCGTTACGCCGGGCGGTGAGGCCGCCGCCCTGATAGAGCGGCATCTGCACTTTTACCCACGCGGAGTACTGGGTGCGGTCCCGCGTTTCGTTGCCTGAGTAGCGGTCGTTAAGATAGTGGCGGACTTCCGGCTCCAGCGAGACGGTAGGGGTCATCTGCGCGTTGGCATAGTCGAGATTGGCCTGCGCGACGTTGGCCTGCGCCCAGGCCGCTAATACCGAGGGCACCAGACGATCGTCCGGCTCGGCAATATCGCAGCTGCGGGCCAGACTTTGCGGAAATTCATTGCTGACCGCGTTCAGGCCGTCCCAGCCCAGCATGCTCATCAGCGTGGCGCGTGAGCTGTCGAGGCTGGCCTGATACTGCATCAGCTGCGCTCGCGCGCCTTCGATACGGGCATCGGTCTGCACCACGTCAGAGAGCGACGTGGCGCCTTCGTCATTACGCAGCTTCGTCAGTGTGCCGATGGAGGTCAGGGCGTCCAGCTGTTCTTTAGCGGTCTCGACCATCTGCTGCCAGGTCTGCACCTGCACCATAGCGATGGCGGTATCGTGGGCGATAGTGTCGATGCTCACCAGTACGTTGGCCTGCTGCTGGGCGACGCCCGCGTTTTCGGCGCGCACCTGGCTTGCGACTTTGCCGAAGTCGTAAAGCATTTGCGAAAGCGAAAGCACCAGTGAGGGGGTAAAGCCATTATCGTCGCCGTCGTGGCTATAGCCGTTATCCATGCCGGCGTTAATTTGCGGATAATATTTCGATTTGGCGACGTCCACATTTTCGCTCTGCTGATAAAGTTTGCCGACGGCTTCACTGATGGCCGGATGCCAGGTCACGGCGCGGTTTACGGCTTCATCCAGCTGTAGCGTGCCGGGGGCGGCTTTGCTGGCTACGGGCGCCACGCGGCCATTTAAAGAGGGGAGTTCCTGCGTTTCGCTTAATTGTCCGGTATTAATCATCGCCGCAGGGTTTGCCGCGATAGCGGGCACAGATATCAGGCAGCACGAGAGCCACCAGTAAGGCATCTTCTTTCCCATGTCTTGTCCCTAATAAAAAAGTACTG
>NZ_JABMCU010000073.1:0-19494 GCF_013179605.1 Enterobacter sp. CM29
TCCACCAAACCCTACGTATAACCGTGAAAAATAAGGTACGGCACTCTCAAGAGGTAGCAGGGAGCCCATCGTGGCAATCAAAGAAATAAAAGGTAGTGAAACTAATGCTAGGTATGTGAATATTAATGAAACACTTTTCTGAGTCCCCTTTTTTTTCTTTGCAAGCTTGATGCAACAAAGCAATATTAAGCATGTAACTGCTAAGAAATAAATTGCCGCCATACCATGAAAGAAAAACCTATCAACGAAGTTATAATATGCAGTGAGATTGTTGACAGCATTACTAAACAAGCCACCTCCATCTATTCCTGGATGGCTGGAATTGTGTGACCCTGAAAATGTATTCGGTAGGATAATTTTCAAGTATAAGAATGCTGATAAAGCAAGAGCCAAAATTCTGGATGCAGCAAGCATTAACGCATATTTATGCTCATTCCTATGCTCAATAGTGTGCATAAACTGTATTATGCTACAAAAAAT
Organism: Enterobacter sp. CM29; assembly: GCF_013179605.1. Lineage (NCBI taxonomy): Bacteria > Pseudomonadati > Pseudomonadota > Gammaproteobacteria > Enterobacterales > Enterobacteriaceae > Enterobacter > Enterobacter sp. CM29. The sequence goes on from NZ_JABMCU010000073.1 coordinate 481, forward strand.
GTAAAGATTTATAGATGGCTGGTAGGTGCAAAAAACCACAATTACAGTGGCTAATGATAATAAAAAGTCTAATTTATAGTCATTCTTATTTGCACTGATCAGTAGAAGTGGTGCGCATAATGAAACACACATCGGCAGCACATCAAATCTATAAGAAAGTATCTCTGGGAGTGAGGGCGTCAACACATATCCAAGAGGAACGATAAAATAAATACCGCCGGAGACTATATATTTCTTATGAAACATATAAAGTGCTAAGGCTATCAATGAGCATGACAAAATCAGAGGTAAAGGGAAAATGTCAATTAATCTATGATTAAAAGATAGCAACTGCATTAACCAGTCTGAAACTGGTCTGCCATCAACCCCCCACCTAGTATAACCTTTTGTTGCCCTCCCCATATCGTCAATATAATATTGAGAAGACAAAAATATTGGAAGAGAAAGAAATAATATAGCGATTAAGTAATCTTTATATTTTATTGTTTTCATTTTCCAATCCCAGCCTTGGATTTTAGTATGTAACGTGGTCGATTTTTAACTTCTACATAAATCCTGCCAATGTATTCACCCAAAACACCAATTCCTATAAGCTGAATGCCTCCAAGAAAAAGTATAGAGACGAGGAGAGATGGGTAACCACGCACAGCATTACCAAAGGCGAGGGTATCTATAATCATCCATGCTCCATACAGGAAAGCCACGCCAGCAACCAGTAAACCAATGTAGGTCCACATGCGGAGGGGGAAGGTTGAGAAGCTTGTGATGCCCTCTAGAGCCAGATTCCAGAGCTTCCATCCGTTGAATTTTGTGCTTCCTGCGACGCGTTCTGCGCGTGCATATTCAACGACATCGGTGCGGCCGCCAACCCAACTCAGCACGCCCTTCATGAAAAGATTCCGCTCTGGCATAAGCTTAATGTTTTCCACAACATCACGCGACATAAGACGGAAGTCACCAACGTTTTCTTCAATCTTTGGATTGCTGATCTTGTTGTGCAGCTTATAGAACCACTCAGCTGTCTTGCGCTTCAGTCTGCCATCAGTGGAGCGGTCAGAACGCTTGGCAAGAACCATGTCAGCCCCGGCCTGCCATTTCTCTATCAGGTGCGGAATGACTTCGATGGGGTCTTGTAAGTCTACGTCAATCGGGATAATGGCTTCACCGTTTGCGTGGTCAAGTCCAGCGAATAGCGCAGGTTCTTTCCCAAAGTTGCGAGTGAATGACAGTGGAACAACAAGCGGATCGGCAACAGCAAGCGCGTTGATAATTGACTCTGTCGCGTCTTTACTGCCGTCATTAATGAAGACTATCTCTACTTCATGCTGCTGAAGCCCTTCAAATTCCCGAACCGTTTTATAAAAAATAGGTATCGCGTCTTCTTCGTTGAAGACGGGAACGACCAGAGAAATTTTCATTTCGCATCCCTAAAGACAATGAACTTTGAATAGATAAATCCGCACACCAGACTGATTGCGGAGAACACGATTAACGTGATGATAGGAGCCATGCCAGACTTATCAGCGCACCATCCAACAATCGCGCTAAGTGAGCCCATGAATCCTACGTAGAGCATGTAGCGTAGAGTGGTAGTCGAGGACTTAAACGTGAACCTGGCGTTTGCAAAGAAGCTGAATGACACCGCCACGACAAACCCGGCGAAGTTGCCAAGTGCCTGACCTGTATGGAATGCGTAAATGCAAACGGCGAACACCACCCAATGAATGAGCGTGTTGATAACACCTATTGATGTGTACTTGGCGAATAACTTTAACATTATAGAAATCAGTAAATTCTGAAAGGCCTGAAGTTTAGCACCACTGTGAAACTTGATCGACCCTCATAATTAACGATACTGTATATGCATACAGTTAATTTGTGAGGTAATTATGCCACGCACAGCAGACATACACGCAGCCTTTGTTGCGGCCATACAGCTCAACCCTAAGGGCTATCGCTATCTGAGCACAGACGCATTCATAGAGAAATTGCGGGAGTTCAACTGGCACTATACCCGCGAAGATGCGAATGCCTGGATAGAGCGATACCAAAAAGACTTTGCTGACAAGACGACAGACGGTAGCGACAACAGGTACTGGATCCTGCGTAACATGGGGAGGGTCCAGTAATGGGATTTGCATCACCTGCAAGCGATTATGTCGAGCGCCAACTTTCACCCGAGGTGATTTGCAACATCGGGGCAGAGAGCCGGGTTCTTGAAACTGATTCAGGATTTGCAGTCATTGAGCCAGCAGTGAAAAAAACACCCGGTGATGTGTTACTTATCCTTTGCGACGGTCATACGCAGTTTGCCAAGTTGATGGGCAAGGCGCTCATTACAGATGATGGTGAGGCGATAGAGGGAAACGCACTCGAAGAGGTCGAAGTTCTTGGCCGAGTGACGTTCTTCATCAACCGCGCAATAGATGACGGATTACCGATATGATTACCAGGCTCAAGAAAGCGGCTCGATTAGTTCCGGCCCCTGGTTCTTAACATTCCCCACGGCACGCGTAACGGCATGCCAGATAAACTTGTCGGCGGGCACTGTTCCGTCGGCAATTATTTCCTCAGCTTCCTTTCCGCCTATGTCCTGGCGCATCCATTCCCTTGCAGCTTCCGGCGACAGAACCAATGGCCGGCGGTCGTGAATGTCGACCAGACCTTTGTCGGCCGCAGACGTCACTATCAGGAAACCTTCTGCATCATCGCCACGCTCAAACGGTGTGCTGCCGATCGCTGCCATAAAAATCGGCTGGCCATCGGCACGGTGGATGAAGTAGGGCTGTTTCTTGTCGCCTTCCTTTTTCCATTCGTACCACCCATCGGCAAAACAGATCGCCCGACCATGCTGCCAGAGAGGTTTGAACATTCTGCTGGTGGCCGCGGTTTCGACGCGCGCGTTTATCAGGGGTGCTTTATCCCACCACCCGGGCGCGTATCCCCAGAACACCGGATCGAGATGTAACTGCTCATCGCGTTCGCTCAGCAGCAGCACTTTGGTGCCGGGCGCCACGTTGTACCGGCCAATTGGTTCCGGGTCATATGCAATGTCGCGATCGCCTTCATCGGTAAGGAAGGCCAGATAATCTTCACGGGTTTGGGCTTGTGCAAAACGTCCACACATAGAAACCTCCAGTCAGTCAGACTGAAAGTATAGGGCAGGGATGGAAAGAGTGGGTGGTGGGGCATATATGGGGCATGAAACAGCACTCGCTCTAAGGTGAACTTAGACGACTGATGTTTTCGACGACTGCAACCATCTGTTATTTAGTGCGCTCTTGGACGATCTTTGTCGTTTATGAAAATTACATGGTCATATGATGTCGATGCAGGTGTGAAACCTTCCAATCTTACGCTGGCAGCCTGATGGCTTTAATGCCACAATATTTTTTTCTTCGCATGCAGGAAAGATGATGAAAAAAGTAGCAATTGTGGCTGCAATGCTGACGTTAGCGGGATGCGTTCAGGTCGAAAACTATCAGGAAGTGGTTAAGCATCCGGCACCTTCGCATCTGGCAGGTTACTGGCAGTCGAAAGGGCCGCAGAGCGCGATGGTGAGCCCGGAGGCGATTGCCACGCTGGTGGTGACGCCAGAGGGTGATACCCTGGACTGCCGTCAGTGGCAGCGCGTTATCGCGGTGCCGGGTAAGATCATGCTGCGTTCAGATGATTATTATAACGTGACCGAAAAACGAGACGTCTATCCGCTCGATCGTGATGGGGCGGCGCTGGAGTATGACGGCATGGAACTGTACAAGGTTGACCGCCCAACGGTGGAATGCGCAGATTACCTGAGCAAGAATCCGCTGGAGAGTAAGCTTCCGTAACCGTTTTGGAGTTTGCGCCCTCTACCCGTGGTCTGAGGGATCTCCACAAAATAATGCCTTCACCGTCGGCCCCCTCTCCCTGGAGGGAGAGGGCTGGGGTGAGGGGGAACATACGGCTCTGGTGGTCATTCCGTTCACTTTATATTCCTTGCTACTCTGTAGCGACATGAGCGGTGAACGTGCCAGGGTGGCTCAGTCGCCACCACCCTGGCGACCCGGGCTCCCGGCGGAAAATCGCCGCTTCGCGGTACCCTCAGCTTTTTCCTTCAGGCTATCGGGTCGGGCATGAGCCTGCATCCATGCAAGCCACGCCCTCTCGGCGCTTCCCTGCGCCTCGCCCCGGCCTTACGGAAACGCTTCGGCGATTTACAGCCGGACCAGGGCATCGCTGAAAGTCCTCAGTTATTATGAAGGCAACGTTATTGCTTCTGCTTTCAAATTACTGGGGATATCTCTCCCTGTGGGAAAGGGTGGGGTGAGGGCACCAGGCCGCACCTTTCCCGTACTACAGCGCGTCTTCAATCACCCAGACGCTGACGCTTCCCCCGTTACAGAAGAACGTCCCTTCGCCATCCGCCGCCGTGGTCACGGTTTCCTCGCGGTTGCCTAAAAAATCACGCCAGGTCTTATTGCCGTAATTCTCGCCGAGGCAGATCGTCTTCTCACCGTCATCACCATTCGACAGCACCACCACACAGCCCGGGTGCTCCTCTGTCCCGCTGCGGCTAAACGCAATGCAGTTTGGATGATCGAAAAAGAGGGTTTGCACGCCGTGGGCAAAACGCTGCCGGGCGAGGATCAGCTCGTGGAGCTGTTCAATCACCGGCATATCAATGTGATACGTCTCACCATCCCCGCCAGTGTCGTCATAGCTGGCGCCAAAAAGATCCGGGTAGAACACGCTCGGCACGCCGTTTTCACGCAGCAGGATGAGCGCGTAGGCCAGCGGTTTGAACCAGGCTTCAACCGGGGCTTCCAGCGCCTGCAAGGGCTGGGTGTCATGGTTGGCCACCAGCGTTACGGCATGGAACGGATCGGCTTCCACCAGCGTACCGGTGAAAATCTGGCTCATATCGTAGTCGCGTCCCTGGCGTGACGCTTCGTGAAATTTCATTTGCAGCGGCGCGTCAAACAACATGGTTTTGCCGTCCACCTGATTGATGTATTGCTGCAATTTATCCACTTCGTGAGACCAGTATTCCGCCACAATAAATAGCGGCTGCGGGGCCACCTCCTGGACATGTTCAATCCACTCTTTATAGAACCAGGCCGGAATGTGTTTTACCGCGTCCAGGCGGAAGCCGTCGCAGTGGGTTTGCTCCATCACCCAGCGCGCCCAGTATTTGATCTCCTCCGTCACCGCGTGGTTGCGAAAATCAATATTTTCACCCATCAGGTAATCGAAATTGCCCATCTCGTCGTCGACCTGATCGTTCCAGCCTTCGCCGGTGTAGTCGTTAACGATTTTGAAGATACCGTCCTCACTGGGATTTTCAATGTGGTCGATACCGCTAAAGCATTTGTAATCCCAGATGAACTGCGAATACTGCCCGGCCCGAACGGGGAAGGTGTAGCGCGTCCAGGCTTCACATTCGATGATCTCATCGCTGATTTGGGTGCGATCCTGAGCATCCACGCGTTGCACGCGGACGGGTTCCTTTTCATCGGCCCCCATTTTATGGTTGACCACCACGTCCAGAAGCACCGCAATCTGGTTGCTTTTTAAGGCGTTGATGGCCTCCAGCAGCTGGGCTTTATCGCCGTATTTGGTGGCGACGCTGCCTTTCTGGTCAAACTCACCGAGGTCGAAAAGGTCATAAGAGTCATACCCGACGGAATAGCCGCCGGATGCGCCTTTGTAGGCCGGGGGTAACCAGACCATATTGATGCCGATTTCGTTCAGGTTGGGGGCTAATGCCGTGACTTCTTGCCACAATTCACCGCCGGTGGGGTAGTACCAGTGAAAACATTGTAAAAGTGTTGGGTTGCGCATGCACCATCTCCATGAGGTCGCGAAACTCAAGTATGGAGCAGGTTTGGCAGAAATGCCTGGCGAACGAAACGGTTAACGCTTGCCCGCCAGTTAAATGGCTAATTAATATCGCTATTACTTTGCGGAACAAGGACATGACCGCCCTGGTTACCGTAGGTGGAGAGAACGGTTTTCTGGATGGAGGATTGCCCAACCAGCTTCGCCAGCTCATCCATTCTGGCTTGCAGCAATGTTTTTACCTGGCCTTCGTTGTCCAGGATCACCCGCAGCGTCGGGCGAAGCTGCTCCTGAATCTGCATCGAAGGTTCACTTTCCTGAGTGAGACGAGCCAGTGAGTGCACCGCATTAACATAGTCGGTTTCACAGATGATCAGATCATCCCATAGTCCCTGCCGCGCCAGTCGCAACATCAACTGGCTCTGCTCAAGGAGTTGCTGATAAAGGGCATAAAGTTGCGGTGCGTTACTCATTAGACGGCGTCCTGCATCAGTTGTGGCGTACCGGCAACCTCCTTCCACCCGTCAGCGATATTGCGCAGCAGGTTTTCCACCTCTTCGATGGCGCTGGCGTCGTTATTCACGTTGGCGTGCAGGAGGCGACGTACCATATAGGCATAAAGGGCAATCAGGTTTTGCGTAAGCTCATCACCGTTATTTTCCACCAGGCCAACCTTCAGCCCGTTTTCGATAATGTTGATGGCTTTTGAGAGCGCCAGCCCTTTAGCAGGAATATTACCGTCTGCCAGGAACAGACGCGCGCGTACCAGCGCGCTGAGGGCTCCATCAAATAGCATGATTACCAGCTGCTGCTGGCTGGCGCTCATCACCGCGCTTTCAACTTCTATCTTTGCGTAGGCCTGCGTGCCTTTTGCGCCGTACATGTTATCCCCCTCGGGTCTGATTAGCGTTTACTACTTGTTGCTGGACGTATTTTCGAACTGCTGCGTCAGGTAGCTGCTGGTGTTGTTCAGCGAGGTCATCAGTACGTCCAGCTGGGTAAACTGGGCTTTGTACTGCGCCACTCTTGCATCAATACGTTCGCTCACGGCGTTATATTGATCCGTTAACTTGTTCAGCGTTTTGCTGACGCCATCTTTGGCCGCCTGGATAATGCCTTTACTGGAAAGCCAGTCAGTCAGATGGGTGGCCATGGTGGTGGTGATCCCGGTGGTTTTTCCGTCACCTACAACCAGATCTTTCACCGCAGACGGGTTATCCGTCAGCGCTTTTTTCAGCTTTTCGCTGCTCAGCTCCAGCTTGCCCGTGCTTGGATCTGAGGTAATGCCGACCTGAGACAGCGTTTTATAGGCGGTTCCGCCGACGGTGTTGCTCAGCATGGTTTTCAGCTGCGTCTGGATAGTACGCAGCGTAGTGTCTCCGAGCAGGGCGCCGTTGCTGGAATCCTGCGCATCTGTGCCCGCATCAACCGCCGTATATTTGGTTAACGATGCAAAGCTGTCCTGAAGGGTGTTGTAGGCATCCACCCAGGCTTTCATCGCCGTTTCCGCTTTAGACGTATCTTTAGTAATCGTCAGCGTCTGGTTACCGGTGGTGACGTCGTTCAGGTTCAGGGTGATATCTTCCAGCGCATCGCTAATGGTGTTGCTGCTGTTTTCGATATCTACGTTATTCACCTTCAGCTTCGCGTTTTGCGCGGTAACGCTTTCCATCATACCGTTGCTGGCATCGGTGCTGGTGCCGTTGTAACCCATAAAGGATTGCAGGGCGCTATCGCCGCTTACGCTGATGCTGACCGCGTTGTCCGCTCCGGTTTCGGTGGAGGTGATGGACAGACGATATTGACCATTACCGACGTTAATAATACTGGCGGTCACGCCGGCGTCAGCTTTGTTAATCGCATCGCGAATGCCGGTCAGCGAGGAATTTGCCGCGCTGATATCGATGGTCACCGGATCTTTACCGTTTCCGGCGGTAAAGGTGATCTTGCTGTCAGCCGTGGCAATGGCCGTTTTGGTATCCGGCTGTGCGTTTTTGGTCGTCAGGGTTTGCGCCTGCGCCAGCTGCGACACGCTGATGGTGTATTTACCGGCAATCGCGCTGCCGGTAGTGGTGGCGCTGAATGCCGTGGAGCTGCTCGACGTGCTGGTCGCCGTAAACAGGTCGGCTTTATTCAGCGCGGTGTTTGCAGTCTGAAACGCTTCCAGCGAACTCTTCAACGTGCCGTAAGCGCTAAGCTTGGCGGTATAAGATGACTGTTGTTTGGTTATCGGCGTCAACTGTGCTTTTTCGGCCGTGGTCAGACTATCCAGAATGTCTGCTAACTTAAGACCCGAACCGATCCCCAATGATGAAATACTTGCCATATTTATTCCTTAATCTATCGACACGTAGAACGAATAGTGGGGTTATCGGCTTTTATGGGGGAAAGTTTACGGTTAATTTCTTTTTTTTAATGGCGGGAATAACGGTAATAGAGAAGAGCTTTTCCGTGGCTAAAAAAATTAACGCGATCCTGAAAAAAAATCTAAAGGTTGGTTTGGACCAGACGATAACACCTTTGACGGCGATGAAGCCGAAGGGTGGAAACCCAAATCTAACCAAACAGATTTGATGAACAACAGGAATCGAAATCATGGCACAAGTCATTAATACCAACAGCCTCTCGCTGATCACTCAGAACAACATCAACAAGAACCAGTCCGCTCTGTCTTCTTCTATCGAGCGTCTGTCTTCTGGTCTGCGTATCAACAGCGCGAAAGATGACGCTGCGGGCCAGGCTATCGCTAACCGCTTCACCTCTAACATCAAAGGTCTGACTCAGGCTGCACGTAACGCTAACGACGGTATCTCTCTGGCACAGACCACTGAAGGCGCGCTGTCTGAAATCAACAACAACCTGCAGCGTGTTCGTGAACTGACCGTTCAGGCAACTACCGGTACTAACTCAGATTCTGACCTGTCTTCAATCCAGGACGAAATCAAATCCCGCCTGTCTGAAATCGACCGCGTATCCGGTCAGACTCAGTTCAACGGCGTGAACGTGCTGGCTAAAGACGGCTCCATGAAGATTCAGGTTGGTGCAAACGACGGCCAGACCATCTCCATCGACCTGCAACAGATCGACTCTTCAACGCTGGGTCTGAACGGTTTCTCCGTTTCTAAAGGTGCCCTGAAGGTTGGAGCTGCTGTAACTCAGATTACTGACACCGCAACTAACACTCCTAAAGATATCGATCTTAAAGCTGTTGCAACTGCTCTGAATGTGGATGCGAGCACTCTGACTCTGCACAACGTAACCGGCACAAGCCAGTATGTTGTCCAGTCAGGCAGCGATTCTTACTCAGTATCTGTAGGCGACACTGGTGCTGACGCAGGTAAAGTGTCTCTGAACACCACTACTATCACTTACGGTGATGCAGTTAACGGTATCGCTGCGGACGGCGCATCAATGGCTGCGCAGCCAATCAAAGTTGGTACTGCTGCTGATGGTACTGTTACTGGTTTCGTTACTGTCCAGGGTAAAAACTATGGCGTAGCCGCCGCTGCGCTGGTTAACACCAAAGACTCTACTGCGCCAACTACGTCAACTACTGCTGGAGTTGAGTTGAGCACCGGTAGTGGTCGTACTGCAACTGCCGAGTTCGCTGGCGCATCTACTGCGGATCCACTGGCTCTGCTGGACAAAGCTATCGCGTCCGTAGACAAATTCCGTTCTTCACTGGGTGCGGTTCAGAACCGTCTGAGCTCTGCCGTAACCAACCTGAACAACACCACCACCAACCTGTCTGAAGCGCAGTCCCGTATTCAGGACGCCGACTATGCGACCGAAGTGTCCAACATGTCTAAAGCGCAGATCGTTCAGCAGGCCGGTAACTCCGTGCTGTCCAAAGCTAACCAGGTTCCTCAGCAGGTTCTGTCTCTGCTGCAAGGCTAATCGCCTGATTACGCTTAAACCCCGCTTCGGCGGGGTTTTTTCTGTCCGCATTTACGCGTAACCCCCCAAATAACCCCTCATTTCACCCACTATTCACCCGATTAAAACCCCTCCAGAATCGGATAATCATGCCGATAACTCAACTAACGCAGGGCTGTTTATCGTGAATTCACTCTATACCGCTGAAGGTGTAATGGATAAACACTCGCTGTGGCAGCGTTATGTTCCGCTGGTGCGTCACGAAGCATTGCGCCTCCAGGTGCGTTTGCCAGCGAGCGTGGAACTGGACGATCTGCTACAGGCGGGCGGTATCGGGTTATTGAATGCAGTTGACCGGTACGACGCTCTGCAAGGAACGGCATTTACGACTTACGCAGTGCAGCGTATTCGTGGTGCGATGCTGGACGAGCTGCGCAGCCGCGACTGGGTGCCGCGCAGCGTTCGCCGCAACGCGCGCGAAGTGGCGCATGCGATGGGGCAGCTGGAACAGGAACTGGGGCGCAACGCGACGGAAACCGAAGTGGCGGAGCGTCTGGGCATTCCTGTTGAAGAGTATCGCCAGATGTTGCTCGATACCAATAACAGCCAACTCTTCTCTTATGATGAGTGGCGCGAAGAGCATGGCGATAGCATCGAGCTGGTGACGGATGAACATCAGCAAGAAAACCCGTTACACCACTTACTGGAAGGGAATTTACGCCAGCGCGTGATGGAAGCGATTGAAGCTTTACCGGAACGTGAGCAACTGGTGTTAACCCTCTATTACCAGGAAGAGCTCAATCTCAAAGAGATTGGCGCCGTGCTGGAGGTAGGCGAGTCACGGGTGAGCCAGCTGCACAGCCAGGCCATTAAACGCCTGCGCACAAAACTGGGTAAGTTATAGGTGAGTCATTCGCCTTGGAAATGCCGCACAACGTATTGACAACCAGGAGTTATCATGACGGTGCAGCAATCTAAAAGACGGCCTTTAAGCCGCTACCTGAAAGACTTTAAACACAGCCAGACGCATTGCGCCCACTGTAAAAAATTACTCGACCGCATCACGCTGGTTCGTCGCGGTGAAATCGTGAATAAGATTGCGATTTCCCGCCTCGACACGCTGATGGACGAAGCCGCCTGGCTTGAAGAGCAAAAAGAGTGGGTAGCGCTTTGCCGTTTCTGTGGCGATCTCCACTGCAAAGAGCAAAGCGACTTCTTCGATATTATCGGCTTCAAGCAATTCCTGTTTGAACAAACGGAGATGAGTCACGGCACCGTGCGTGAATACGTGGTTCGCCTGCGCCGCCTGGGTCAGCATTTGACCATGCAAAATATCTCCCGCGATCTGCTGACGACCGGATACCTGGATGAAAATCTGGAGCCCTGGCTGCCCGCCACCAGTACCAACAATTACCGCATCGCGCTGCGAAAGTACGCGCAATATAAAGTCCAGATGCCGGGCGTCATAAAGCAGAAAGTCCACGCCGGAACAACTTCTGATATATATTAAAAAAGAATAAGATGTAGCGCAGCCGCCTTTGACGTTGCAGGCGATTTCTCTACACTACTCAAAAATTCCACTGTATCGGAGTACTTATGAAATTAGCAGTTCTGGGTCGTCAGGCGCTGATGGGGATGATGGCCGTTGCGCTGGTCGCGGGGATGAGCGTGAAAACGTTCGCGGCAGATAATCTGCTCAACAAAGTCAAAGAGCGCGGCACGCTGCTGGTTGGGCTGGAAGGAACCTATCCTCCGTTCAGCTTCCAGGGCGACGACGGTAAGCTGACCGGTTTTGAAGTGGAGTTTGCGCAAGAGCTGGCCAAGCATCTCGGCGTCAAAGCCTCCCTGAAACCGACCAAATGGGATGGTATGCTGGCGTCACTGGATTCCAAACGTATCGACGTGGTGATTAACCAGGTGACCATTTCTGACGAGCGTAAGAAGAAGTATGACTTCTCCACGCCGTACACCGTGTCCGGTATCCAGGCGCTGGTGAAGAAAGGTAACGAAGGCAGCATCAAATCCGCCGCGGATCTGAAAGGTAAGAAAGTCGGCGTCGGTCTGGGCACCAACTATGAAGAGTGGCTGCGCCAGAACGTGCAGGGCGTGGACATCCGCACCTATGATGATGACCCGACGAAATACCAGGATCTGCGCGTAGGCCGTATCGACGCCATTCTGGTTGACCGCCTGGCAGCGCTGGATCTGGTGAAGAAAACCAACAATACCCTGGCCGTCGCGGGCGATGCGTTCTCCCGTCAGGAGTCCGGCGTGGCGGTGCGTAAAGGTAACGAAGATCTGCTGAAAGCCATTGACGGCGCCATTGCTGAAATGCAGAAAGACGGCAGCCTGAAGGCGCTTTCTGAGAAGTGGTTCGGCGCAGACGTGACGAAATAAGTCTCTGACCGACAAAAAAAGGCGCTTTTAAAAGCGCCTTTTTTATTTCTCGTGCGTCTGCGTGCATAATGAAATAACAATTGTTTGCGTGACCGGAGGAACCATGTCACTACAGAATTTAACGCGCTTTCCCCGTCTGGAATTTATCGGCGCACCCACGCCGCTGGAGTATCTGCCGCGATTTTCTGACTATCTGGGGCGCGATATTTTTATTAAGCGTGACGATGTGACGCCCATGGCGATGGGCGGAAATAAGCTGCGCAAGCTGGAATTTCTCGCCGCCGATGCCCTGCGCGAGGGCGCGGATACGCTGATCACCGCCGGGGCCATTCAGTCTAACCACGTTCGCCAGACGGCGGCAGTGGCGGCGAAGCTGGGCCTTCACTGCGTAGCCCTGCTGGAGAACCCGATTGGCACGCAGGCAGAGAATTACCTGACTAACGGTAACCGCCTGCTGCTGGATCTGTTCAACGTGCAGGTTGAAATGGTTGACGCGTTGACCGACCCGGCTGCACAGCTTGATGAACTGGCGACGCGCCTGGAAGCGCAGGGCTTTCGTCCGTACGTCATTCCGGTTGGCGGCTCGAATGCGCTGGGTGCTCTCGGCTATGTTGAGAGCGCGCTGGAAATCGCCCAGCAGTGCGAAGGCGCGGTGAGTTTGTCCTCGGTGGTAGTGGCGTCCGGCAGTGCCGGGACCCATGCCGGTTTAGCGGTCGGGCTTGAGCAACTGATGCCGGACGTAGAGTTGATTGGCGTGACGGTTTCCAGAAGCGTTGCGGATCAAAAGCCGAAAGTCGTCACCCTGCAACAGGCGGTGGCAGAACAGCTTGCGCTTCAGGCGAAGGCGGAAATATTGCTGTGGGATGACTACTTCGCGCCGGGCTATGGTACCCCCAATGATGAAGGGATGGAGGCCGTTAAGCTGCTGGCCCGCCTCGAAGGTATTCTGCTTGACCCTGTCTATACCGGTAAGGCGATGGCGGGCCTTATCGACGGCATCGCCCGCAAGCGCTTTAAGGATGAAGGACCCATTTTGTTTGTTCATACTGGCGGGGCGCCTGCGCTGTTTGCCTATCATCCCCATGTCTAAAAATCAGGTAGAAAAATAATAATGCAAGAAAGTATTCAACTGGTTATTGACTCGCTGCCGTTCTTGCTTAAAGGCGCAGTGTTTACTTTACAGCTCAGTATCGGCGGGATGTTCTTCGGGCTGGTGCTCGGGTTTGTGCTGGCACTGATGCGCATGTCGAACGTCTGGCCGGTGCGGTGGCTGGCGCGGTTTTACATCTCCGTGTTTCGCGGAACGCCGCTTATCGCCCAGCTGTTTATGATTTACTACGGGCTGCCCCAGTTCGGTATCGAGCTGGATCCGATCCCGGCGGCGATGATTGGCCTGTCGCTGAATACGGCGGCGTACACCTCTGAAACGCTGCGTGCGGCGATCTCGTCCATCGATAAAGGACAGTGGGAAGCAGCGGCCAGTATCGGGATGACCCCGTGGCAGACGCTGCGCCGGGCGATCCTGCCCCAGGCGGCGCGCGTGGCGCTACCTCCGCTGAGCAACAGCTTTATCAGCCTGGTGAAAGACACCTCGCTTGCGGCGACCATTCAAGTGCCGGAGCTGTTCCGTCAGGCGCAGCTGATCACCTCGCGCACGCTGGAAGTGTTTACCATGTATCTGGCGGCCTCGCTGATTTACTGGGTGATGGCGACGGTGCTGTCCGCCCTGCAAAACTATTTTGAAAACCAGCTTAACCGCCAGGAGCGAGATCCAAAATGAGTGCAATTGACGTCAAAAACCTGGTGAAAAAATTCCACGGGCAAACGGTGCTGCACGGCATCGACCTTGAGGTTGAGCAGGGCGAAGTGGTGGCAATTATCGGCCCGAGTGGGTCAGGGAAAACCACGCTGTTGCGCAGCATTAATTTGCTTGAGCAGCCCGAAGGTGGGACGATCCGCGTGGGCGATATCACCATTGATACCGGGAAACCCATCAGCCAGCAAAAAGGGCTGATTCGCCGCCTGCGTCAGCATGTTGGCTTCGTATTCCAGAGCTTTAATCTCTTTCCGCACCGTACGGTGCTGGAAAATATTATTGAAGGCCCGGTCATCGTAAAGGGTGAACCAAAGGAAGACGCGACGGCCCGCGCCCGCGAGCTGCTGGCGAAGGTTGGCCTGGCCGGGAAGGAGACGAGCTATCCGCGTCGGTTATCTGGCGGGCAGCAGCAGCGTGTCGCCATTGCGCGCGCGCTGGCGATGCGCCCGGATGTGATCCTGTTCGACGAACCCACATCCGCACTCGATCCTGAGCTGGTCGGGGAAGTGCTTAACACTATCCGACAGCTGGCGCAGGAAAAACGCACGATGGTGATTGTGACGCATGAAATGAGCTTCGCTCGCGACGTTGCCGATCGGGCAATTTTCATGGATCAGGGGCGAATAGTAGAGCAGGGGCCAGCTAAGGCGCTGTTTGCCAATCCTCAGCAGCCTCGAACCCGCCAGTTCCTTGAAAAATTCTTAATGCAGTAGCATTTTCACGCTCAATTTGCTCCAGATGTCACTTCTGGAGCAAATTATCCTCCCATAACTTCAGTTTTGTTGATTTTTTATTCCGCCCGATGTGGATAAGCCATCGCCAAATTAAAGATAATCCGTCTGTGGTCGATATTTTATATAAATGATCCTGCTTTATGTGTTAGGTTATATTCACCATAATAATGATTATCTTTATCAGAGGCTTCATTCGGCAAGTATGAGGGATATAGACTTTTTCACCTGGCGACGGGAATGCGTCCTCCGGTTTCAGGAAATGACCTGTGCTGACGAGGTATATCAGGAACTTCAGCGACAAACGCAGGCGCTTGAATTCGATTATTATGCGCTTTGTGTTCGACACCCTGTGCCATTTACCCGCCCGCGAACATCCGTCCATTCCAGTTATCCGCAACAATGGATGGCGCAATATCAATCCGAGAATTATTTCGCCATTGACCCGGTACTGAAGCCGGAGAATTTCATTCAGGGTCATTTGCCCTGGACGGATGAATTATTCACGGATGCCCAGCAATTATGGGACGGCGCGCGGGACCACGGTTTACGTAAGGGAATTACCCAGTGTCTGATGCTGCCAAATCATGCGCTCGGCTTCCTCTCCGTGTCATGTACTAGCTTACAGGCACACTCGATATCCAGTGAAGAAATTGAGCTGCGTTTACAAATGCTGGTTCAGATGGCGCTCACTACACTGTTGCGCTTTGAACATGAGACGGTGATGCCGCCGGAAATGAAATTCAGCAAGCGTGAACGGGAAATTCTGAAATGGACCGCAGAAGGGAAGACGTCGGCAGAAATTGCCATCATTCTTTCCATCTCGGAAAATACCGTCAACTTCCATCAGAAGAATATGCAGAAGAAATTCAACGCGCCGAATAAGATCCAGATAGCGTGTTATGCCGCGGCGACTGGGCTTATTTGACTGATATCACGTTCTGCGTGTCAGACGAGGAAAAGGCTGAATGCACTGCATCCAGCCTTTTTTGTTACTGGCGGTAGGCTTGTTTAATTTGCTTAACTGTATTGGCAAAAACAGCGGATTCCGCCTGATCTTCCATCTGCGCGATCTGTTTTTCCATTTTAATGATCACACGTCCAGCATCAGCCTGGCCCATCGCCTGTAGCATAAGCGTCAGCAGCGACTTCAGGCAGTTTACTTCCTGTGCCAGTTCCTGGTTATTCTCGGCAGTGGCAAATTCAGGTGTGCTCATTTATTTTCCTCATTATAAAACAGCGCATGAGCGCGACGATGAAAGTTAAGGCGGCGGAGTATACCACAAGCTGCGGCAAAAAATGCAGTGGTTGTTTTTTATACTTTTACGCGTATTGATTATTGGCCGGTGCGGATTATGAAGGTAATCTGCCCACTATGTTAGCGACAATTAAATGTTTATCGCCGGTACGCCATCCGTTAATTGTTGTTACAAAAAAATGAGAGCATTTTTTAGTTTACGTTAACAAATGTTTTGGTGGCTTTTTGAATGCTGGTGCTAAAAAATAGCGGTAAAGCCCAGTACACATGGGTTTTCTTTCCACTTACTGTACAGCCTAATTTCCAAAAACGAGACCCGAATCGTATAGCCGATTTTTTAGCGTTTTAATCTTGCATGGAAAACCGTTAATATAAACCCAATTAGCAGTCAGTAGCGTTATCCCTATTCTGGAGACATTTCCTTTGATCAACGTCCTTCTTGTTGATGACCACGAACTGGTGCGCGCAGGGATACGACGCATTCTTGAAGATATAAAGGGTATTAAAGTTGCCGGCGAGGCGTGCTGTGGCGAAGATGCCGTCAAATGGTGTCGCGCGAACTCCGCAGACGTGGTGCTGATGGATATGAACATGCCCGGTATTGGCGGGCTTGAAGCCACGCGCAAAATCGCGCGCATGTTCGTTGATACCAAAGTCATCATGCTGACCGTCCATACCGAAAATCCGCTGCCCGCCAGGGTCATGCAGGCGGGGGCTGCGGGGTATCTCAGTAAAGGTGCTGCACCGCAGGAAGTCGTCAATGCGATCCGCACCGTTCACGCAGGGCAGCGCTATATCGCTTCTGATATTGCTCAACAGATGGCGTTGAGTCAGATTGAACCGGAAAAAACGGAATCTCCGTTTGCCAGTTTGTCTGAGCGCGAATTGCAGATTATGCTGATGATCACTAAAGGTCAGAAGGTGAATGAGATTTCTGAGCAGTTGAATCTCAGCCCGAAAACGGTCAACAGCTATCGCTATCGGATGTTCAGTAAACTGAACATCCACGGTGATGTCGAACTGACTCACCTGGCCATTCGCCATGGTTTGTGCAATGCGGAGTCGTTAATAAGTCAGTGAGTGAAGCGTTCGATTCAAAAGCATTTCTGAAAACCGTCACCAGCCAGCCAGGCGTCTACCGGATGTATGATGCTGGCGGTACGGTTATCTATGTCGGTAAGGCGAAAGATCTGAAGAAACGCCTTTCAAGTTATTTCCGCAGCAACCTTGCCTCCCGTAAAACCGAAGCGCTGGTCGCACTTATACACAACATTGATGTCACCGTAACGCACACGGAAACGGAAGCGCTGCTCCTTGAGCACAACTACATTAAGTTGTATCAGCCGCGCTACAACGTTCTGCTGCGTGATGACAAGTCCTATCCGTTTATCTTCCTGAGCGGCGACACGCACCCGCGGCTGGCGATGCATCGTGGCGCTAAGCATGCGAAAGGTGAATATTTCGGCCCCTTCCCGAACGGTTATGCCGTGCGGGAAACGCTGGCGCTTTTGCAAAAAATCTTCCCTGTTCGCCAGTGCGAAAACAGCGTTTATCGCAACCGCTCCCGGCCATGCCTGCAATATCAGATTGGCCGCTGCCTGGGACCATGCGTTGAAGGGCTGGTGAGCGAAGAAGAGTACGCGCAGCAGGTGGAATATGTCCGCCTGTTTTTAGCCGGGAAAGACGATCAGGTGCTGACGCAACTGATTACCCGCATGGAAAAAGCCAGCGCGGCGCTGGAATTTGAGGAGGCCGCACGCATCCGCGACCAGATCCAGGCGGTGCGCAGGGTGACCGAGAAGCAGTTTGTTTCCAATACGGGCGACGACCTCGATGTCATCGGCGTTGCCTTTGACGCCGGCCTGGCCTGCGTTCACGTGCTGTTTATTCGTCAGGGCAAAGTGCTCGGCAGCCGCAGTTACTTCCCGAAAGTGCCGGGCGGGACTGAGATGGGTGAAGTGGTGGAGACCTTTGTCGGCCAGTTTTATTTGCAGGGCAGCCAGATGCGTACGCTGCCCTCGGAGATCCTGCTCGACTTCACGCTGGACGATAAAACCCTGCTGGCGGACTCACTTTCAGAGCTGGCAGGCCGCCGGGTGAATGTCCAGACGAAACCGCGCGGCGATCGTGCGCGTTATCTGAAGCTGGCGCGAACCAATGCCGCCACGGCGCTGACCACCAAACTTTCCCAGCAATCGACCGTCAGCCAACGTTTAACCGCGCTTGCTACGCTGCTCAAGCTGCCGGAAGTGAAACGCATGGAATGCTTCGACATCAGCCATACGATGGGTGAGCAGACCGTGGCGTCGTGTGTGGTCTTTGATGCCAATGGCCCACTGCGGGCAGAGTATCGTCGCTATAACATCACCGGCATTACGCCCGGTGACGATTATGCCGCCATGAATCAGGTGCTGCGTCGTCGCTATGGTAAAGCGATTGAAGAGAGCAAAATCCCGGACGTTATCCTTATCGACGGCGGGAAAGGGCAGTTGGGGCAGGCGAAGGCGGTATTCGAATCGCTCGACGTGGAGTGGGATAAGAACCATCCGTTGCTGCTAGGGGTAGCTAAAGGGGCAGATCGTAAGGCTGGCCTGGAAACGCTGTTCTTTGAGCCGGAAGGCGAGGGCTTTAGCCTGCCGCCAGATTCCCCTGCACTGCACGTGATCCAGCACATCCGAGATGAGTCGCACGATCATGCCATTAGCGGACACCGCAAAAAACGGGCGAAAGTGAAAAATACCAGTACCCTTGAGACGATTGAAGGCGTCGGGCCAAAACGTCGCCAGATGCTGTTGAAGTATATGGGCGGATTGCAAGGATTACTCAACGCCAGTATGGAAGAAATTGCAAAAGTGCCGGGTATTTCGCAAGGGCTGGCAGAAAAGATCTACTACTCGTTGAAACATTGAGGGCTCTGTAGCAACATAGAGCTAAATTTTACTGACAACAGACAGTTACCGTCATCATGCGATTTAATATCCCTACGTTGCTTACTCTCTTTCGCGTTGTGCTCATTCCGTTCTTCGTCCTGGCATTTTACCTGCCGGTCGTCTGGGCGCCTTTTGCCTGTGCGCTTATTTTCCTGATTGCCGCCGTGACGGACTGGTTTGACGGTT
>NZ_JABMCU010000074.1:0-19331 GCF_013179605.1 Enterobacter sp. CM29
CCATGGTGTACTTGTCGGCTTCGAACACTTGCTCAACTAAAAACTCACTGCGCAGCCCCTGAGTATCCAGCGTTTTTGCGTGCGCACTGTGGATGCTTTGTCTGACGTCCACGTAAACCTCCAGAATTGATCGTGCCCGAAGGCAAAGATGAATAACGAAACAATGTTCCGTTTTCGTGATGAACACATATTATCCCCTGTACATGGGGTTTTCAATTACATTTAAAACAACGTTTCATTTTTTCTGTATGTTTATGCCAGAAATGGTGTTTCGATCACGATAAATCTTTAAGCCCCTCAATCTGGTTAAAGAAACTGAGAATTTGCGCTGTCAGTCACACACAATGAAACGATGTTTTGATAATTTAACACCTAGTTTTCAACCTATATTACGCGTTCAAAGGAGTGCATTATGGCTAAAGGTATGCGGGTCAAGCTGAACTACGAGGTCAGCCGCGATCCGGATACAGGCGTGGAAGTTACCCGCCTGACCCCACCGGAAGTAACCTGTCATCGCAACTACTTTTACCAGAAGTGCTTCTTTAACGATGGCAGCCACCTGCTGTTCGCCGGGGAGTTCGACGGTCACTGGAACTATTATCTGCTGGATCTGAAAAACGCCGAAGCGGTGCAGCTGACTGAAGGCGCGGGCGATAACACCTTTGGCGGGTTCCTCTCTCCGGACGATCAATCCCTCTACTATGTGAAAAACGATCGCACCCTGCTTGAGGTGGATTTAAAGACGCTGGCAGAGCGCGAAGTGTACCGTGTCCCGGAAGAGTGGGTTGGCTACGGCACCTGGGTCGCGAACAGCGACTGCACCAAACTGGTGGGTATTGAGATTGCCAGACGTGACTGGACGCCACTCAACGACTGGAAAATTTTCCACGACTTCTTCCACAAAGGGCCGCACTGCCGCCTGCTGCGCGTTGATCTAAAAACGGGTGAAAGCACCACCATCCATGACGAGAAGATCTGGCTGGGACATCCGATTTATCGCCCGTTCGATGACAATACCGTGGCCTTCTGTCATGAAGGGCCACACGACCTGGTTGACGCCCGCATGTGGCTGGTCAACGAAGATGGCAGCAACGTGCGGAAAGTGAAAACGCACGCGGAAGGGGAAAGCTGCACGCATGAATTTTGGGTGCCGGACGGGTCCGCGCTGATC
The DNA here is from genome assembly GCF_013179605.1 of Enterobacter sp. CM29. Classification (NCBI taxonomy): domain Bacteria; kingdom Pseudomonadati; phylum Pseudomonadota; class Gammaproteobacteria; order Enterobacterales; family Enterobacteriaceae; genus Enterobacter; species Enterobacter sp. CM29. Next base: position 1,172 of record NZ_JABMCU010000074.1, read on the forward strand.
TACGTCTCTTACCTGAAAGGTCAGCAAGGGCGCACCATCTCCCGCTTCAATCCGGACACCGGCGTGAATGAAGCGGTAATGAACATGCCCGCCTGTTCGCACCTGATGAGCAATGTTGACGGCACCATGCTGGTTGGCGACGGTTCCGGCACGCCTGTCGATGTGAAAGACACCGGCGGCTACACCATTGATAACGATCCTTATCTGTATGCCTTTGACGTGGCGAAGAAAGCCTATTACCGCATTGCCCGTCATGACACTTCCTGGGCTACGGTGGCGAACAGCCGCCAGGTAACCCACCCGCATCCGTCCTTCACGCCGGACGAAAAAGCGGTGCTGTACAGTTCCGATAAAGACGGCAAACCAGCCCTCTATATCGCGAAACTCCCCGAGCAACCTGAAATGTTGCATGCCTGAATGAGTTAGTGTTTCTGTAACTGGCCTTGCCCTCCGATTCGGAGGGCTTTTTTTTGGGTGATTGCGGCGCTTTTTGCCGGGTGGCGCTAACGCTTACCCGGCCTACGAAACGACTGATTGGAGAGAAAGTGTAGCCGGGTAAGCGCATCGTCATCCCGCATACGAAACGACGGAGTAGAAGGAAAGTGTAGGCCGGGTAAGCGCAGGGCCAGTCGGCATACGAAACGACGGAGTAGAAGGAAAGTGTAGGCCGGGTAAGCGCAGCGCCATCCGGCATACGAAACGACGGAGTAGAAGGAAAGTGTAGGCCGGGTAAGCGCAGGGCCACCCGGCATACGAAACGACGGAGTGGAAGGAAAGTGTAGGCCGGGTAAGCGAAGCGCCACCCGGCGGTTTTTAGCGAAGAAGCTGGATTATCAGAAGGAGTACGCCACGCCTAAACGGAAACGGGTCTGGCGTTCGTCAGTGTCTTTAACCCCCACGTTGCCCACCTCAACATACGGTGCCCAGTTTTTATCCCATTTGTAGGCCAGCTTGGCGTTATATTCATTGGAATAATCTTTATTGTTATTTCGGGCCACGCCTTCAGAGCTTTTCGCGTAAACATAGTTCAGCTCGGTACGCCAGTCACCTAATACCCAACCGACCCACGCATCACCACGGTTAACTTTATCATCGTCCTTATTTGAGCTTGACGGGTAGCGGGTATATTCATAACGGTAACGCGCGGCCACGTAGAAGCCATTATCGAAACTATATTGCACATGCAGATTCGGTTTATAAATGGTACGACTGTCTGTGCTTTCAATCGTAAACGCAGGCGTCAGGGCGATATTGTCTGTCGCTTTCCAGCGCCAGCTAATCTGATCTTCGTGACCGTTCCCCACCACATCCGCGAATGGCTGATCTGCCTTGTCCCCGCCTGATTTCCACTTCGCCTCGACTGAAAAACCGAAGCCATTATCAAAGCGGTGCGAGACGGCAACACGGTCGGCATTCGAGCCGCTGTCAATATATTCGTGACGCAGATCGACGGTAACGGCGCTAGCCGCAAAAGAGGCACTAATAAGGGAAGCAAGGAGCAGAGATTTCTTAAACATGAAAAAACCCTCAATTAAAATAACGTTTCGTTTTTATGAAACTTGAGTTTATTTTTTATGCACCGTTATTTTAGTGACAAGGATCGAAATTATTTGTTTCATTTTTTTTGGCAAAGATCGACGTGAACCTCATCAACAAAAAAGGCGTATAACGCATAAATTCCAGGCGTGAGATCACACTAAGAACTTCACAAAGCGAATAATTCACCGCGCAATAATTATTGTGGGCTTAAGAAAGAACGCAGAAGTGTTAAAAAAGGATTCTGCGGACATAAAAAAACCTCCCGAGGGAGGCTTTCTGTGCGCAGAGGGGGAAATTACCGTTCGATAGCCAGGGCTACCCCCTGCCCTCCGCCAATGCAGAGCGTTGCGATCCCTTTTCGGGCGTTACGCTTTTTCATTTCGTGGACTAGCGACACCAGAATGCGGCAGCCGGAAGCGCCAATAGGATGACCGAGCGCGATCGCACCGCCGTTGACGTTGACCCGCAGCGGATCCCATTCCAGCATTTTCCCGACCGAGATCGCCTGTGCAGCAAAGGCTTCATTGACTTCAATCAGATCTACATCGTTCAGCTGCCAGCCCGCCCGCTCAAGACAGCGGCGCGTGGCATAGACCGGGGCGATCCCCATTAACGCAGGATCAACACCCACGCTGGCAAACGCTTTGATGCGCGCCAGTACCGGCAGCGCCAGCTCCTGGGCTTTGCTTTCACTCATCATCATCACCGCCGCCGCACCGTCGTTAATGGATGATGCGTTACCTGCCGTTACAGAACCGAGCGTTTCGAAGGCCGGATCGAGTTTTGCCAGCCCTTCTGCGCTGGCATCGGTGCGCGGCTGCTCGTCGGTATCAACGATGAGCGCTTCGCCGTTCTGGCGTTGGGTACTGACCGGGACAATTTCATCGCGAAAACGGCCGGAGTCGATCGCTGCACGCGCTTTTTGCTGCGAGCTAAGCGCATACGCATCCTGAAGCTCGCGGCTGATGCCGTATTCCCGCGCCAGGTTTTCCGCCGTTACGCCCATATGGTAGTCGTTGAAGGCGTCCCACAGCCCGTCATGAACCAGGCTGTCAAGCAGCTGACTGTTCCCGAGCTGCGCGCCGGTCCGGCTGTCGGTCAGGACATGCGGGGCGCGGCTCATATTCTCCTGCCCGCCGGCAATGACCACGTCCGCTTCACCGCACTGGATGGCCTGCGTCGCAAGGTGGAGCGCTTTCAAACCTGAACCACAGACGTCGTTGATGGTAATCGCCGAAACGGTATTAGGCAGGCCGCCCTTCAGCGCCGCCTGGCGCGCAGGGTTTTGTCCCGCGCCAGCGGTCAGCACCTGGCCGAGGATCACCTCATCAATTTCATGTGCGGCAACCCCGCTGCGTTCCACCAGCGCTCTTACCACCACGCTGCCGAGATCAACCGCAGAGTGACGCGCAAGCGCTCCCTGAAAACAGCCGATAGCCGTACGTAACGCACCCACTATAACGACATCTTTCATCACGACCTCTGTGCAAAATGACATGACGATAGTAGAGGATTGTTATCAACAATTGACGCAAATGTTTAAAATTAGTGAGTTTAGTCACAGGATTATCGTGCGTCCTGCAAGTACTGGCGCAGCCAGCTTCCGGCGACGCCGGGCGGGGTTCTTTTGTTCCATACCAGATCGATGGCAATCGACCTCGGCCAACCCGGCACGTTCAGCTGCACCAGCGATTTCGATGCGGCAAATTCGTCGACCAGCGCGCAGGGTAACGCGCACCAGCCAAAGCCCTGTACCGCCATGCTCAGCAGCAGCAGGTAGTTCGGCGCAGACCAGACCGGCCCGCGCGCAAGGGGCGCTTCCCGTTCAAGATAGGTACTCAGCCGCAGCTCGCGCCAGCCATGCAGCTCGTCCGCCTGCGTCTCATGTTGCCCTGCCAGAGGATGTCCGGCAGAAACGTAAATAGCCATCCGCGTCTGCATAGGCAGACGGGTCGCGCCAATATCGGTCGGGTAGCTGTCGCGTGCTTCCGTCAGGCCAATTTGCGCCCGCTCCTTTTGCAGCAGATCGATCACGTCCTCCTCTTCCCCAATCAGACACTCGAATTCGGTGTGCGGAAAACGCTGGTCGAACTGGCTCATCATCTCTTCCAGCACGGCCGGGTTAAGCGTATCGGAGAGAACAAAGGTAAAACGCGCCTCCGTTTGCGCCGTTAAGGATACGGCCAGCTCATCAAGGCGCGCGCTGGCGGCGAGGATTGACTGGACATAGCCCAGCACCTGTTCACCCTGGGCGGTTAACACCGGGTGACGCGCCGAGCGATCAAACAGCTCAAAGCCAAGGTCAGCTTCAAGGTTGGCGATGGAGGTGCTGATGGTGGACTGGCTTTTACGCAGCCGTCGTGCCGCAGCTGAAAACGAACCTGCGGAGACAGTTTCAACAAACGCGGTCAGTGCTTCGGGAGAATAACGCATGATGTATCTACTTTATCGATGGATACCATCTTTTATATATCACCTTAAGCGATAAGAATAGGCCGCATCAACGCCCATACTGGCGTCTATATGAGGTAAATATGCAACATCAGGATGCACTCCAACGTAAATTGCCGGAGCGGATCTTCCATGCCGTCTGTTTTGAAGGTATTGCTACGGCGATCCTCGCCCCTACGGCCGCGTGGCTAATGCAGCGCTCGGTGGTTGAAATGGGGGGTCTCACTATTATTCTGGCGACCACGGCAATGCTCTGGAACATTATCTATAACTTTGGCTTCGACCGTTTCTGGCCCGTTCAGCGGGTGAAGCGCACGGCAAAAGTGCGCGCCCTGCATGCGCTGGGTTTTGAATGCGGCTTTATTGTGATTGGCGTAACCATCGTTGCCGCCGTGCTGGGCGTGACGCTGCTCCAGGCCTTCACGCTGGAGATTGGCTTCTTCCTGTTCTTCCTGCCGTACACCATGCTCTACAACTGGGCGTATGACGCCCTGCGGGAGAAAATTATCAAGCGCCGCCAGCAACGTCGCGCCCTGGCAAGCGAATAACCTTCCGGCCGGAGACCTGCTCCGGCCCACCCCCTGCGAAGCAACGGCGACCTCAACGCATAATTATGGTAAATTGCACTCCTTTTTGTTCGTTTTATAGTTGATACGTTGCTCTAATGTCGAAAATTTGGTCAAAAGAAGAGACTCTCTGGAGTTTCGCCCTCTACGGCACTGCCGTGGGCGCAGGAACCCTGTTCTTGCCCATTCAGCTCGGCTCTGCTGGCGCGATTGTCCTGCTGATCACCGCCCTTGTGGCGTATCCCTTAACCTACTGGCCGCATAAAGCGCTGGCGCAATTTATTCTGTCGTCGAAGACGAAAGGCAACGAAGGGATCACCGGTGCCGTTTCCCATTACTACGGCAAAAAGATCGGCAACCTCATCACCACGCTCTATTTCGTGGCCTTCTTTGTGGTGGTTCTGATTTACGCGGTGGCGATAACCAACTCACTTACTGAACAGCTGGCGAAACGGATGACGGTGGATACCAGCGTGCGGATGCTGGTGAGTTTTGGCGTGGTGCTGATTTTGAATCTGATCTTCCTGATGGGGCGGCACATCACCATTAAGGTGATGGGTTTCCTTGTCTTTCCGCTGATCGCCTATTTCCTGTTTGTCTCGCTGTATCTGACGGGCAGCTGGCAGCCGTCGCTGCTGACCAGCCAGATGGCCTTCGACCAGCATACACTGCACCAGGTGTGGATATCGATCCCGGTGATGGTTTTCGCTTTTAGCCATACCCCGATCATCTCGACCTTCGCCGTAGATCGTCGCGAGAAATACGGTGAAGAGGCTATGGGTAAATGCAAAAAAATCATGAAAGTCGCGTACCTGATCATCTGCCTCAGCGTGCTGTTCTTTGTGTTCAGCTGCCTGCTTTCGATTCCACCGTCCTATATCGTGGCGGCAAAAGAGGAAGGGGTGACGATCCTGTCCGCGCTGTCGATGATGCCTTCATCCCCGGCATGGCTGGGCATTTCCGGCATTATCGTGGCAATTATAGCGATGTCGAAATCGTTCCTCGGCACCTATTTTGGCGTGATTGAAGGGGCAACGGAAATTGTGAAATCGTCGCTGAATCAGGTGGGGGTGAAGAAAAGTCGCGCCTTTAACCGCGCGGTTTCGATTCTCGGCGTGTCGCTGATTACCTTTGCGGTCTGCTGCATCAACCCGAATGCGATCTCCATGATTTACGCCATCAGCGGTCCGCTTATCGCCATGATCCTGTTCATCATGCCGACGCTGTCGACGTACCTGATCCCGTCGTTAAAACCCTACCGCTCCATCGGTAACCTGCTGACGCTGATTGTGGGTGTGCTGTGTGTGTCGGTGATGTTTGTCGGTTGAGTGTGCTGCCCGGCGCAATGCCGGGCATCTGTTTTACGCCCGAATATCGTCATACTCCCGCGTATTATCAAACTCATGCTTCGCAAACGGACACAGCGGGATAATTTTACGGTTCTCCCCGCGCATCTTCTCTACCACCTTCGCCACCAGCTGCTTACCCACACCCTGCCCTTTCAGGCTCGGATCCACATCGGTGTGCTCGATGATGCTCAGATGCTCGCCGGTCGGGACAAAGACGATCTCCGCAACCTGATTGCCTTCGGCGTCGTTGACATAAAACTTGTTATGGCCTTCAAGAATATCCATGGTTCCTCACTTATTTTAGGCGGTACTTCAGCGCACCGCTCGGGCAGGTATCAATTACGCGCGCAACAGTTTCTGCATCCACTTCATCCGGTGCGATCCAGGGTTTACGCTTCAGGTCGAACAGCGCCGCGCTGCCGCGTACGCAGTTGCCCGAGTGTTTGCAGATCCCTGTGTTGAAGTAGACATCGATTTTCTCACCGGTATAGGCCCGGTACCCTGCATCCAGTAGCTCCTGATCCATGACATTGCCTCTGTAATTATTGTGGTGACAAATGCAGCATACCCTCACCCGATCCGCCTGACCACGTCAAAAACGACGATCGGATACACTGTTTCGGCTCGTTATTTTACTTCTCGCTTAAGACTATTCCGATTATAAATACTCAGGTCGGTAAGATATATTTTTGCGCTACGTCAATTCTTGTAATCATTTCCGCCGCGTTCACATTAAGATTATTAGCTAAGCGGAATCCTAACGACACAATTTATTTCCCCCTAAGCAATGGATTTACTTCCGATTTTCAAAAATCGTAACGAAGCGGTATTTCCCCCGCATCTCTGGAAATGGTGCAAAACAACCCAGACAGGAAATTTGACTCTTCTCACATAACGACTAATGTTAATTTCTGAACGACAACTGATACGAATTACTTATCGTATCACCTGACATAAACGCAACATGAGGGTTGATATATGGCAGAGCAACATCGTGGTGGTTCCGGTAATTTCGCGCAAGACCGTGAAAAAGCATCAGAAGCTGGACGTAAAGGCGGCCAGCACAGCGGCGGTAATTTCAAAAACGATCCGCAACGCGCATCTGAAGCGGGTAAGAAAGGGGGACAGAACAGTCACGGCGGGGGCCGTAAATCTGATAACTCCTGATCTTATTTAAAGCTCTTATAAATATACCGAGAGCATGCTGCGGGCCTGTCGGCTCGCAGTACCTTCCCTTTATTTCACTGGAGCGAATATATGAATATGAAAACTGTTGAAGATGTATTTATTCACCTGTTATCCGATACCTATAGCGCTGAGAAGCAGCTGACCCGCGCGCTAAGCAAGTTAGCCCGCGCCGCATCAAGCGAGAAGCTGAGCGCTGCGTTCACGGCTCACCTTGAGGAGACGCAGGGACAGATCGAACGTATCGATCAGATTATTGAGCAGGAATCCGGCCTCAAGCTGAAGCGCATGAAATGCGTTGCAATGGAAGGCTTAATTGAAGAAGCCAACGAAGTTATTGAGAGCACTGAGAAAAACGAAGTGCGTGATGCTGCATTAATTGCCGCCGCACAGAAAGTCGAGCACTACGAAATTGCCAGCTACGGCACCCTGGCCACCCTGGCTGAACAATTAGGCTATAAAAAAGCCGTTAAACTTCTTGCAGAAACGCTGGAAGAAGAAAAAGAAACCGATCTCAAATTAACCGATCTGGCTGTGGGCAATATTAATCAAAAAGCCCAGAAAGGATAAATAATAATTTGATGAGCATCAGCACCAACAATTAACCAGAAAATAAATCACAGGAGTTAATTATGAATCATGTAGAACACTACCATGATTGGCTACGCGATGCCCATGCGATGGAAAAGCAAGCCGAATCCATGCTGGAATCAATGGCCAGCCGTATTGATAATTATCCCGACTTACGTGCACGAATTGAACAACACGTTAATGAAACTAAACACCAAATTACCGTGCTGGAAGAAATTCTCGACCGCAATGATATTTCCCGTTCGGTCATAAAAGATTCCATGAGCAAAATGGCGGCGCTCGGCCAGTCCATTGGCGGCATGTTCCCTTCCGACGAAATTGTTAAAGGCTCCATCAGCGGCTACGTTTTTGAGCAGTTTGAAATTGCCTGCTACACCTCTCTGCTGGCCGCGGCCAAACAAGCGGGCGATACCGCCTCCATTCCAGCCATTGAATCCATTCTGGAAGAAGAGCGCCAGATGGCGGACTGGCTGATTCAACATATTCCACAGACGACGGAACAGTTCCTGCTGCGCTCCGACGCGGACGGCGTTGAAGCGAAAAAATAACGGAAGAGGGAGAAACTATGTTTCGACACGTAAAACAGCTGCAATACACGGTACGCGTAGCCGAACCGAATCCGGGTCTGGCTAATCTTCTGCTTGAGCAGTTTGGCGGGCCACAGGGCGAACTTGCCGCGGCATGTCGTTACTTTACGCAAGGATTGAGCGACGACGATCCCGGTCGTAAAGATATGCTGATGGATATCGCGACCGAGGAGTTAAGTCACCTGGAAATTATCGGCACCCTGGTGGGTATGCTTAATAAGGGTGCGAAAGGTGAACTGGCGGAAGGCGTTGAAAATGAAGCGGAGCTGTACCGGTCCATGACCGAAAACGGCAACGACAGTCATATCACTTCCCTGCTCTACGGGGGCGGTACTCCGCTCACTAACTCCGCAGGCGTACCGTGGACGGCGGCGTACGTGGATACCATTGGCGAACCCACCGCGGATCTGCGCTCTAACATTGCGGCCGAGGCGCGCGCCAAAATTATCTACGAACGGCTTATTAACGTAACGGACGATCCAGGTGTTAAAGATGCGCTGGCGTTTTTAATGACGCGTGAGGCAGCACACCAGCTTTCGTTTGAGAAGGCGCTCCAGTCGATCCGTAACAACTTCCCACCGGGTAAATTGCCTCCAATCGAAGAGTACACCAACAAGTACTACAATATGTCTGAGGGGGGAGAAGTTCGCGGAAGCTGGAACAGCGACAAGCACTTCGACTACGTGGAATCTCCTCAGCCAGCGGTCGATGGCGGTGACGGCGGCGCAAGCGTAACGCTTACAACAGAGCAGGCTACGCTGGTCAAAGCAATGTGCGCACGTACGAAATCCGATCCTAAAGCCGATCCGCTTACCGGTGCCGAGCTTGGCGCGGGTAAGAAAAAACCGTAACCGGTTTTGCCAGGCAGCCTGAGGCTGTCTGGCAATGCCTTGTGGGCTATCAGTTCCAGAGGTACGGAGCATGTTCGAGCTTGATGCGTTTCATCTGGCCAGGATACAGTTCGCCTTTACCGTCTCTTTCCATATTCTCTTTCCGGCAATCACCATCGGGCTTGCGAGCTATCTGGTGGTTCTCGAGGGCATGTGGCTTCGCACAAAAAATGATGTCTGGCGCTCGCTTTACCATTTCTGGCTGAAAATTTTCGCCGTTAACTTTGGTATGGGCGTGGTTTCCGGGCTGGTAATGGCTTATCAGTTTGGGACTAACTGGAGCGGATTTTCCCAGTTCGCAGGCAGCATAACCGGCCCTCTGCTCACTTATGAAGTCTTAACCGCCTTCTTCCTCGAAGCCGGTTTCCTGGGCGTGATGTTGTTCGGCTGGAACAAGGTCGGCCCCGGCCTGCACTTCTTTGCCACCTGCATGGTAGCGCTGGGCACGCTGATGTCCACCTTCTGGATCCTCGCCTCCAACAGCTGGATGCATACCCCGCAGGGCTTCAGTATTCAGAATGGTCAGGTCATTCCCGAAGACTGGCTGGCCATTATTTTTAACCCCTCATTCCCTTACCGTCTGATCCATATGTCCATCGCCGCCTTCCTGTGCAGCGCCTTGTTTGTGGGCGCGTCCGGGGCATGGCATCTGCTGCGCGGCAACGACACGCCCGCTATTCGCAAAATGTTCTCCATGGCCATGTGGATGGCGCTGCTGGTCGCGCCCATACAGGCCGTGGTTGGGGATATGCACGGCCTGAATACGCTTGAGCATCAGCCTGCCAAAATCGCCGCGATTGAAGGCCACTGGGAAAATCCGCCCGGCGAGGCTACCCCGCTGCTGCTGTTCGGCGTACCGGATATGGAGGAGGAGCGCACCAAATACGGGCTTGAAATTCCGGCGCTCGGCAGCCTGATCCTGACGCACAGCCTGGATAAACAGGTCCCGGCGCTGAAAGATTTCCCGAAAGAGGACCGCCCGAACTCGCTCATCGTCTTCTGGTCTTTCCGCATTATGGTCGGCATGGGGCTGCTGATGATTACGCTTGGTGTGCTGAGCGTCTGGCTGCGCTATCGCCGCCGACTCTATCACTCGCGACCATTCCACTGGTTTGCCCTGTGCATGGGGCCAGCCGGACTGCTTGCGCTGCTCGCCGGGTGGGTCACCACCGAAGTGGGCCGCCAGCCGTGGGTCGTCTACGGCTATCTGCGCACGATAGATGCGGTGTCTCTGCACAGCACGTTGCAGATGAGCATCAGCCTGCTGGCCTTTATCGTGGTCTACTGTTCGGTATTTGGCGTGGGTTATGTTTATCTCGCCCGGTTGATAAAGAAAGGGCCGCAGCCTGTCGGCACGCTAACGTCTAATACATCGGGCACCCCTGCCCGTCCGCTGTCCGCCGCCGAGTCTGTTCCGGAAGAGGAGAAGATCTGATGGGCGTCGATATCCCGGTCATCTGGTTTGCCATTATTGTCTTCGCCACGCTGATGTACATCATCATGGACGGTTTCGATCTCGGTATCGGCATGCTGTTCAGCTTTGTGGGCGATGCCAAAGAACGCGACGTAATGGTAAACAGCGTCGCACCGGTCTGGGACGGAAATGAAACCTGGCTGGTTCTCGGCGGCGCAGGGTTGTTCGGCGCGTTTCCGCTGGCCTACGCGGTGATTATCGATGCCCTGACCATCCCGCTGACGGCCATGCTGATCGGGCTCATATTCCGCGGCGTGGCGTTTGAGTTTCGCTTTAAGGCGACCCCTTCCCACCGCAAATTCTGGGACTACTCCTTTGCAGGCGGCTCCCTGCTCGCAACCTTCAGCCAGGGGATCGTGGTCGGCGCGATGATCAACGGCTTTGACGTGGAAGGGCGACGCTTTGTGGGCTCCTCGCTGGACTGGTTAACCCCGTTTAACCTGTTCTGCGGGCTGGGTTTGATTGTCGCCTATACCCTGCTGGCTACCACATGGCTGATCATGAAAAGCGAAGGCGCGCTGCAAAACCGGATGCGTGAGCTGACCCGGCACGTGCTGCTGGCACTGATCGCCGTCATTGCGGTGGTGAGTATCTGGACCCCGCTCGGCTGGCAGTTTGTCGCCGAGCGCTGGTTTACACTGCCTAACTTCTTCTGGTTCCTGCCAGTTCCGGTTCTGGTCGCGGTATTCAGCCTGTGGATCTGGCGGCTGACGCGCAATCCCGACAGCCATGCCCGTCCGTTCCTGTTAACGCTGGGCCTGATCTTCCTCGGCTTTAGCGGCCTGGGCATCAGCCTGTGGCCACACATTATTCCGCCACACATCACCCTGTGGGAAGCCGCCGCGCCGCCTGCCAGCCAGCTGTTTATGCTGATTGGTACGCTGTTAATCATCCCGGTGATCCTGGTTTATACCGCCTGGAGCTACTACGTCTTCCGGGGCAAAGTGTCTGATACCGAAGGTTATCATTAAGGATTGCTATGGCAGGCTGGCATACACGCGCCATTATTTACCAGATTGATACCGCCCTGTTTTACGATCTTAACGGCGATGGCTGTGGCGACATCGCCGGAATCACCGCGAAGCTGCGCTACATCCGCCGGATGGGCGCGACGGTTATCTGGATCACCCCGTTTTACCTCACGCCTTTTCTCGATGAAGGTTATGACGTGAGCGACCATTTGCAGGTCGATCCCCGCTTCGGCAAGCTCAACGATATCATCGCCTTTATTGAACAGGCGCGGGAGCTGGGGATGCAGGTCATTATTGAGCTGCTGATCCAGCACACCTCGGATGCGCATCCCTGGTTTCAGCAAGCCCGCCGCAACCCGCAGTCACCCTACCGTGACTATTATCTCTGGTCTGACACGGACGAGGACGATACGCCACCGATGTTCCCCGGCGTGGAAAAGAGCGTCTGGACATGGGACGACGAAGCGGGGCAATACTACCGGCATATGTTTTATCACCACGAGCCGGATCTCAATCTGGCCTCCCCGGCGGTGCTGAAGGAGGTTGAGAACATCATCATCTTCTGGCTAAAGCTCGGGGTGTCGGGCTTTCGCCTGGATGCAGCGTCGCACCTGACAAAACAGGCCGGGCGTGGAGATGAAAAACGCGGCCTGTGGATCCTGGAGCATCTGCGCCGTCTTATCGAGCAGCGTAATCCAGACGCGATCCTGCTCGGCGAAGTCGACGTGGAGGTCGACGCCTACAAAGATTATTTTGGTCAGAATGACCGGCTCAACCTGGTGCTGAATTTCTGGCTCAATAAGTACTTTTACGTCAGCCTTGCAGAGAAGAGCGCACGACCGCTGCGCAACGCGGTGAAAAAGATGATTGTGCCGCCGGACTCCTGCTGCTTCGCCAACTGGCTGCGCAATCATGATGAGCTGGATCTGGAAGGGATAGGCAAAAAAGCGAAGCAGACCGTCATTGATGCCTTCGCCCCTGATGAAGAGATGAGCGTGTATCAGCGAGGGATCCGCCGCCGTCTGGCGCCGATGCTTAAGGGCGATCGAAAGCGGCTGGCCTTTTGCCATGCGGTCTTGTTTTCGCTGCCTGGCGTACCGGTCATGCGCTACGGGGATGAAATTGGAATGGGCGATGATTTAGATCTGGAGGAGCGTTACGCCGTACGCACCCCGATGCAGTGGGCCGGATCGCAGGGCGGCGGTTTCTCAGATGCCGACCCGGAAACCTTTATCGCCCCAATGATTGACCATGGTCCGTACCGCTATCAAAAAATCAACGTGGCGGATTCGCTGTTGCACCGCAACTCCCTCCTGCACTGCATTATCGATATCGCCAATACGCGCTCGGAGTTTCCTGAGATCGGCGTCGCGCCGTTTCGTCTTATTACTATCGACAACGATGCGGTACTGGGGATCTATTACGAAACCGACACGCGCAGCATTCTGACCTTCGTTAATTTCAGCGATAAGCCCGTTAATTTTACCGCCAGAGGGATCCGGCATGCGACCTGGACCGCATGCCTGGCGGACAAACGCTACGACGACGCGCTGGTATGCGGCAAAACCGTCGCACTTAACCTCAGCAGCTATGGCTACCGCTGGTTCTGGACCGATCGTACCGCACTGCGCTGATTATCGTCTCCGCGAGAGCAGCAGACGCGCCACGATCGCGCCCGTGACGGCGAGGGAGCCGAGCAGCACTTTCCCCGGCATGCCGGAGGTAACGCTGGTGGCGCGCTCTTTTGCTTCGTCGGTGAAATGCCCGTGGATTTTATGCAGATCGTTAACCGGCTGATCCAGATAGTCCTGACGGTCATCCGCATTTAGCGTATCGGTCATCTGCCCTTCCCAGGCCTTTTTAACCATCAGCCGGTCCAGAAAACCGGGGAAAAGAAACTGCCCGACAATCGACTGGACAGTGCTGCTGCCCACCCACAGCTCCCGCACCGGTTTCTGCGCCACCTTAAAAATAGCGCTGGCAGCCACTTCCGGCTGAAACACGGGAGGAACCGGGCGCATCGCCCAGGCAAATTTATTCCTCGCCCACTCGAACTGCGGCGTATTGAGGCCCGGCATCTGTACCATTGCGATCTGCACCCGGCTGTTTTCATGCATCAGCTCGGTGCGTACGGCATCGGTAAATCCGCGGATCGCGGCCTTCGCGCCACAGTAGGCTGACTGCAAGGGAATGGAACGGTAGGCCAGCGCGGAGCCAACCTGAATAATCGTTCCACGATCGCGAGGGGTCATTAACTCCAGCGCGGCGCGGGTGCCGTTAACATAGCCCAGATAGGTCACCTCGGTGACGCGGCGAAACTCCTCCGGGGACATGGTGCGAAACGGCGCCAGCATCCCGCCCATGGCGTTATTCACCCACACATCGATGGCTCCAAGCCGGTATTCAATTTCGTTAGCAGCATCGGTCACCGCCTTGCTGTCCGCCACGTCGGCCTGAACGGCACACGCGTTGATCCCGAAACGGCGCAACTCCTCTTCTGTGGAGCGCAGGCTCTGCTCATCGCGGGCAATAATGCCTACATCGTAGCCCGCTTTAGCAAAGTGCAGCGCCGTGGCTTTCCCCACGCCCGCCGTACCGCCGGTAATAACGATAACAGCCATAGCCTTTCCCCTTGTCTCAGACGTTATCCCACCCGGAGAGTATTTCGATCAGTTCAGACAGCGAATAACGCACCGCTTTTTCCACCACATCCTGACATTCACCGGAAAACAGCACGGTGCGGGTTTCCGTCTGTCCGCGAATATTCCAGCCGAAGCAGACCGTACCGGCTGCCGTGCCATCGTCTCCGCCTTCCGGTCCCGCATAGCCGCTGATGGCAACACCAATATCCGCCTCGGCAATATCGCGAATTTTAGCGGCCATCTCAGTAACCGTTTGTTCACTGACGGCGGTGAAGCGCTCAATCGTTTCGTGCCGCACGCCGAGGATCCTCTCCTTCGCCGCATCGCTGAACACCACCATGCCAACGTCATAAAATTCCGCCGTGTTCTCTTCGGCACAAAGCGCAACCGCGAGATTACCGCCGGTGCAGGACTCCGCCGTGGTTAGACGCAGTCCTCTTTCTGTGAGCGTCGTGGCAAGCTTTTTCGTCAGCTCGCTGATGGTCGTATTATTATCGTGAATAAGGTTGCTCATGGATGTGCCCCTTAGTTAATTTTCTTCAGGAATAATTGAAATATGGCCGTTACGCTCAAGGATCGCGTACTTAATATCCTTTAATTCCGTTATGCCGTGGTTCTGGCGTGCTGAAACCAATATATCATCGCAGGATACATCGACTTTTTTCAGTTTATCCGCAATGGGAATACCATTCTCTACCAATATCACCGGGGTGCCATCAAGAACATTCTCAACAGAAGAAGAATATTTTTTAATCAGGCCAAAAATAATATCCACCACCACCAGCGTTGTTATTGTAATCATCGCACCGGTGACGGAAAAATCTTCGCCCAGTAGCGCCTGCTGTGTCGCCTCACTGATAATTAAGAGCAAAATAAGGTCAAAGCTGGTCATTTGCAGCAGGGCGCGCCGTCCGGCGACTTTAAACACGATCACCAGAAACAGGTATATTGCCAGGGCACGAAAAACCATGTCCATATTCGACTCCTAGGGGTAAATAAACTGCCAGAAGCGGATATCTGGCCCGTTGTTTACGCGGATGCTGTTGGTCCATTTCCCTGCTTTTGTCGGCGTGATGAACAGCAGGACGGTGAACTTATCGCTCTGTTTCAGATTGTCGTAAACGAGAATCAGGGTGTTCCCCCGGCTATACATGCTGTCCGGCTGCGGCCAGACGCTGCCCGGCTCATATACGTCGCTGCTTTCGCTGGTCAGGCTGAGAATATATTTACCCTCAGACGTCACCGGAAACGTCAGCGTCATCCGCGATTCGGTCTGGCGGCGGCCGAAGCGCTCATAGCTCAGGTTCAGGGATTTTGCTTCGTTTGTTTTCTCCACGTCGCTAACCGCACCGCTGGAAAACAGGCCGGCTAACGCGGCCACGATAATACCTAACAGAACAATAAAACCCACCTGACGAAATGCATACTCAAACGTCAGTAAACGATAACTCTCTTTTATCCCAGGCACTTTTTCATTTTTTGGTTCCATGGCTTTTGTCACCGTTTCGCTTAATTGCCGAAATTTTTGATTTTTCTACGCAAATGCTTTTAAGACTTATCACATTTGCCACATAAAGGAATAGCAACAATACTTAATAAGTCAAGACATCCAAAATGAAGGATATCAGATGAAATTATCAGTGATTTCAGCCTTGTTAATATTAATTATCCCTTCCGCATGGGCAGATAATAACGGCGGGTTACAAAAGGGTGAAGCGCCGCCACCGCCGCATGCCCTGGACAGTGGTTATCGTGGTACCGATGATGCGCGCATTATGACCATTACTCAGGCAAAAGAGATGCATGATGGCGCCTCTATTTCATTGCGCGGCAATCTTATTGATGGCAATGGCGATAAATACGTATTCCAGGATAAAACCGGGAAAATCGACGTTATTATCCCGAAAGCCGTATTTGACGACAGAACCGTGGAACCTGACAACATGATCAGTATTAGCGGCTCGCTCGATAAAAAATCATCCCCACCCGTAGTGCGGGTCAGCCACTTGCAAAAATAATTCAGCGAAGCGTTAACGCTGTAACTATCCATCAAATCTCACCCCTAACAAGGAGTTAGCTATGAGTGATAATGAACAACGTACGAACGCTTACCCAACGCCACCTTTCCCGGAGCAGCCCCAGACGCCACCGGGCCTGGCCTCTGAAATGGACCCTGTTCCCGATCACGGCGAGACAAGCTACAAAGGGCATGGCCGGCTTACTGGTAAGAAGGCGCTAATTACCGGGGGCGATTCCGGCATCGGACGCGCAGTAGCCATTGCCTATGCCCGCGAAGGGGCAGATGTCGCCATTAACTATTTGCCGGAAGAGGAAGAAGACGCTGCGGAAGTGATCGCCCTGATTAAAGCGGAAGGACGGAATGCCGTCGCGCTACCGGGCGATGTGCGGGACGAAACTTTTTGTCAGAACCTGGTGGAACAGGCCATCGGAAAACTGGGCGGGCTGGACATCCTGGTGAATAACGCAGGCCGCCAGCAGTACCGTGAGACGCTGGAAGAACTGACCACGGAAGATTTTGACGCGACCTTTAAAACAAACGTCTATGCGCCTTTCTGGATCACAAAGGCGGCGTTGCGCCACATGAAAGCTCCCGCTTCCATCATTAACACCTCATCTGTACAGGCGGTAAAACCGAGCGCCGTACTGCTTGACTATGCGCAGACCAAAGCCTGTCTCGCGGTATTTACCAAAGCGCTGGCGAAACAGCTGGGTCCGAAAGGGATCCGCGTGAACGCGGTAGCGCCCGGACCTTACTGGACCGTGCTCCAGCCCAGCGGGGGGCAGCCACAGGAAAAAGTGAAACATTTTGGCGAGAGTACCCCTCTGGGACGCCCGGGACAGCCTGTGGAGATCGCACCGCTGTATGTCACTCTGGCCTCGGATGAGTGTTCATACACCTCCGGGCAGGTCTGGTGTTCAGACGGCGGCGACGGCGTCATCTAGCGCTCAAGCAGCGCAGAGTGTAGGCCGGGTATGGCGAAGCCGCCACCCGGCAAATTGTTGCTGGCGAATGCTAAAAGGCTGCGAAAGCAGCCTTTCTTACATTTAAGGGGTGACGACAGGAAACCAGAAACTGAAGCTCTCCATGCAGCGCAGCATTTCGTCTACCTTCGCGGCGTTGCCGACGATCGTCACCTCTCCTGCCTGTTGCGCCTTTTTCAGCGTGGTCTCCTTAAGGATGATTTTGTTCAGCGTTTCGCGGCTGAGCGTAATGGTTGCATCCGGATCTTCTGCCTGGATATTGGCACTGTGGTTTAGCACGCCATTCTCCAGCTCCAGCTTATACCTGCCGCCCTCGCGGCCTAAATCAACGTTAAAAACGCCTCTGGCATTCGCCGCTCTGACGCCGTTAAGGTGAACGCCGAAGTAGTCAAAAATCATCTCAGTCGACATGGCACGGACCGCATCCGGGCTGGCGGTTTTGGGCGTCGGCTTTATCTTCACGCCGTTACGCAACTCTTGCGCACCGGTGAGGTAGGCGTTACGCCACGGCCCTGACTCCGCATGGTATCCCAGCTGTTCAAACGCATCGGCTTCCAGTTCGCGCGCCGCCTTATTATTCGGATCGGCAAAAACGACTTTACTGACCACCTGAGCCACCCAGCGATAATTCCCCCGGGCATAATCGACACGGGCTTTTTCAAGGATTGCGCGGGCTCCGCCCATGTAATCGACATACTTTTTCGCCGCCTCGACCGGAGGCAGTTCATCGAGCGTCGCCGGATTGCCGTCGAACCAGCCAAGATAGTAGACATAGGTGGCTTTGACGTTGTTGCTTACCGAGCCGTAATAGCCACGGCCTGCCCAGGATTTAGCCAGCCCGTAGGGCAGGGCGAAATTTGCGGCTATTTCATCCCTCGTCAGCCCCTTATTCGCCAGTCTGAGCGTCTGGTC
>NZ_JABMCU010000075.1:0-19018 GCF_013179605.1 Enterobacter sp. CM29
ACGCAGTGGGAAAGGCAGGGCAAACAGGATTAACGCGGCAACCAGCGGCTTCCAGTTACGTGTCACCAGAGCCAGCACCAGCAGGCCGCTGACCGCCATGAGCAGGAAGTTAATCGCCTCCACGCCCATGACGGGAGCCAGACCTTTCAGCGGGCCGTCCACCTGGCTATAGCCGAACTGCAACCACGGGAAGCCGGTCAGTACCCAGCCGCGCAGAAATTCGGTGATTTGCCAGACAACGGGAGCCGCTATCGCGACGCGCAGCCAGGTCGTTTTAGGCCACAGACGAGATAGAATACCGGCGAACAGGCCAGTGTAGAGCGAAAGATAGGCGGCGAGCAGCACAACCAGGAAGACGTTAACCGGCCCCGGCATTCCGCCAAATTGCGCGATACTGACGTAGACCCAGTTGATACCAGAGCCAAACAGCCCCAGCCCCCAGAAGTAGCCTATGGCCGCGGCCTGTACCGGACGACGATTCAGGGTAAGACCCTGTAGCCCCATCAGGGAGAGAATAGCGGCTGGCCAGATATCGTAAGGAGAAAAAGCCAGCGTACCGCTGGCTCCGAGTAACAGCGCCAGCAGCAAACGGACGCGCTGGCGTTCAAAGAGTGGGGCAAATGCCATTTACATTAATCTTCCAGTTTTGGCACCGGTGAGTCGTCCGGCATTCTGACATGAACCTGAATAATACGTCGGCTGTCAGCCATTGCGACCTTGAACTGGTAACCATCGATGTCAACGGTTTCACCGCGGGCCGGAAGATGGCCGAAGGCCTGCATCACCAGACCACCAATGGTGTCCACTTCTTCATCGCTGAAGCTGGTGCCAAAGGTGTCATTGAAGTCTTCAATGGAGGCCAGCGCGCGCACGGTCCAGGTGTGGCGGCTCAGCTGACGGAAGTCGATATCCTCTTCTTCGTCATACTCATCTTCGATTTCGCCCACGATCAGCTCAAGGATGTCTTCGATTGTGACCAGACCGGAAACGCCACCAAATTCATCAATAACAATCGCCATGTGATAGCGCTGGGAGCGAAACTCCTTCAGCATCCGATCCACACGCTTACTTTCCGGCACAACCACGGCCGGGCGTAACACTTTTTCCATACTGAAGGCTTCGGCATCGCTGCGCATAAACGGCAGCAGATCTTTCGCCATCAAAATCCCTTCGATGTGATCTTTGTCTTCGCTGATGACCGGGAAACGTGAGTGAGCCGATTCGATAATCACATCGAGGCACTCGTCCAGCGTCTGGTTGCGTTTCAGGGTAATCATCTGCGAGCGGGGGATCATGATGTCGCGGACGCGCTGGTCGGCGATGTCCATCACCCCTTCGAGCATTTCGCGCGTATCTTCGTCGATAAGGTCGTTCTGCCCGGAATCACGAATCAGCTCCAGCAGTTCGTCACGGTTTTTCGGTTCGCCGTGGAAAAGCTGGTTCAGGATGAGGGAGAAAAATCCCTTTTTAGTGGTTGTCGTGTCGCTACTGTGTGAATTGTCGTCGCTCATGGCGTTTGTTAAGGGTTCTCTTGTTAGTTCAACGTTAACCGCCGCGCTATGTCCCTGCGCGGCGGCATGGTAGTCAGTGACTGACTATTCTTTCTCGGCAATGTACGGATCCTCATAGCCCAGAGCAAGCATTATCTCTGTCTCGAGGGATTCCATCTCTTCCGCTTCGTCATCTTCAATATGGTCGTAACCCAGAAGATGCAGGCTACCGTGCACCACCATGTGTGCCCAGTGCGCTTCCAGCGGCTTTTGCTGTTCTTTGGCTTCCTGCTCAACCACCTGACGGCAGATGATCAGATCGCCCAGCAGCGGCATCTCAATGCCCGGTGGGGCTTCGAACGGGAAAGAGAGCACATTGGTCGGCTTATCTTTCCCGCGATAGGTCAGGTTGAGCTCATGGCTTTCTGCTTCATCCACCAGGCGAATCGTGACCTCTGATTCTTCCTGAAACTGGGGGATAACGGCATCCAGCCATTTCTGAAACTGTGCCTCTTCTGGCATGCCGGAATTATCTTCACAGGCCAGCTGTAAATCGAGGATCACCTGACTCATTTCTGTTCATGCTCCTGCGCTTCGCGCTTACGTTCTGCGGCCAGCTCGGCCCTGCGCTTCTGATCTGCCTCTTCCCAGGCCTCATAAGCGTTAACGATACGCGCGACCACCGGGTGGCGTACCACGTCTTCGCTGTGGAAGAAGTTGAAGCTGATTTCCTCTACCTCGGCCAGGACTTCGATGGCGTGACGCAGACCCGATTTGGTGTTACGCGGCAGGTCAATCTGGGTGACGTCACCGGTAATAACCGCTTTCGAGTTAAAGCCAATACGCGTCAGGAACATCTTCATCTGTTCAATGGTGGTGTTCTGGCTCTCATCCAGAATGATGAACGCGTCGTTAAGCGTACGCCCACGCATGTAGGCCAGCGGGGCCACTTCAATCACGTTACGCTCGATGAGCTTTTCAACTTTCTCGAAGCCGAGCATTTCGAACAGCGCGTCGTACAGCGGGCGCAGGTAGGGGTCCACTTTCTGACTTAAATCGCCCGGCAGGAAGCCGAGTTTCTCACCGGCTTCTACAGCAGGGCGGGTCAGCAGGATACGGCGGATCTCCTGACGCTCAAGCGCATCGACAGCAGCAGCAACGGCCAGATAGGTTTTACCCGTACCCGCCGGACCCACGCCAAAGGTGATGTCATGATCGAGAATGTTGGCGATGTACTGTGCCTGGTTCGGGGTACGAGGCTTAATCACGCCGCGTTTGGTTTTAATGTTGATGGCTTTGCCATAGTCCGGCACGCTTTCCGCGCTCTGCTCAAGCACGCGCGCCTCTTTGATGGCCAGGTGGATCTGTTCAGGTTCAATATCCTGGATCTCACCGCGCATCGGGGCGGTATCAACATACAGGCTGCGGAGAATATCTGCCGCGGCGTTGACGCAGATTGGGCGTCCGGTGAGTTTGAAATGGTTATCGCGACGATTGATTTCGATACCCAGACGTCGCTCCAGTTGTTTGATGTTGTCATCAAACGGCCCGCACAGGCTCAGCAGGCGAGCGTTGTCTGCGGGCTCAAGGCTAATTTCACGCGTATCTATGTTCAAACTGTTCCTCTTTATTTGGTTAACTGACCTGTGGCCACACGGCGTAATAAAACGGTCATTACCGAAATTATTCACGCCATAGAATAAAGGCGCAAGCGTTGCGGTAGATATTGGGGGTGATGAGAGGAAATACAAGGCCTGCCGGACAGGCAGGCCAGAGGGATCAGGGCTGGTAAATACCTACGCCAGAATCGTTGACTTTACGGGTGCGAGAGATAACGGATTCCGGAGTCTGTGCAATACGCAGACCCATTTCGTCCTCAGTGCGTACCACCTTCCCGCGCAGCGAGTTCGTGAGCACTTCGACAACCTCGACGTCCACAAACTTACCAATCATGTCCGGGGTGCCTTCAAAATTCACCACGCGGTTATTTTCGGTTCGACCAGACAGTTCCATGATGCTCTTACGGGAAGTGCCTTCCACCAGAATACGCTGGACAGTGCCGAGCATACGACGGCTCCAGGCGTTGGCCTGCTGGTTGATACGCTCCTGCAAAATATACAGACGCTGCTTTTTCTCTTCTTCCGGCACATCGTCAACCATATCGGCCGCTGGGGTGCCCGGGCGTGCTGAGAAGATGAAGCTGTAGCTGACGTCGAAATTCACCTCGCCGATGAGCTTCATGGTGCGCTCGAAGTCATCAGCGGTTTCGCCAGGGAAGCCGACGATAAAGTCGGAGCTAATCTGGATATCCGGGCGTGCTTCACGCAGCTTGCGGATGGTGGACTTATACTCCAGCACCGTATGTGGACGACCCATCATGTTCAGCACGCGGTCAGAGCCGCACTGGATCGGCAGGTGCAGGAAGCTCACCAGCTCTGGCGTATCGCGATAGACGTCAATAAT
This sequence comes from Enterobacter sp. CM29, assembly GCF_013179605.1. NCBI lineage: Bacteria > Pseudomonadati > Pseudomonadota > Gammaproteobacteria > Enterobacterales > Enterobacteriaceae > Enterobacter > Enterobacter sp. CM29. The sequence goes on from NZ_JABMCU010000075.1 coordinate 3,954, forward strand.
GTCGTCGGTAAATTCCATCGGATGGCTGGTGGTAAAGCGAATGCGGTCAATGCCGTCAATCGCCGCCACCAGACGCAGCAGTTCAGCAAAGCTGCCGGTGGTGCCGTCGTAGTTTTCCCCGCGCCAGGCGTTCACGTTCTGGCCCAGCAGGTTCACTTCGCGAACGCCCTGCGCGGCAAGCTGCGCGATTTCAAACAGGATATCGTCTGCCGGGCGGCTCACTTCTTCACCGCGGGTGTAAGGTACCACGCAGTAAGTACAGTATTTGTTGCAGCCTTCCATGATGGAGACGAAGGCGGTCGGGCCATCAGCGCGCGGCTCTGGCAGACGGTCAAATTTCTCGATCTCCGGGAAACTCACGTCAACCACCGGGCTACGGCTGCCGCGAACCTGATTAATCATCTCTGGCAGGCGGTGCAGGGTCTGAGGGCCAAAAACGATATCCACATAGGGGGCTCTCTGGCGGATCAGCTTACCTTCCTGCGATGCGACGCAGCCACCCACGCCAATAATCAGGTCCGGATTTTTCCGTTTGAGAAGCTTCCAGCGGCCTAACACATGAAAGACTTTTTCCTGTGCTTTTTCACGAATTGAACAGGTGTTCAGCAGCAGCACATCGGCTTCTTTCGCATTTTCAGTCAGCTGGTATCCGTGGGTGGTATCCAGCAGATCGGCCATCTTCGATGAATCGTATTCGTTCATCTGACAGCCCCAGGTTTTTATATGGAGTTTTTTAGTCATCGACTTGCTCAGCTCAGGATTGCAAGCCGCGTATTGTAATGCTTTGGTGCGGTTGTGACCAGTATGAAGGTTGTCAACCTCAGGGCCGCAAAAATCCGGTAAACTTAAGGTATTCTCCAATAAGGAATAGTGACCATGACACTCCTGAACACCGAAGTTGCCGTTGTTGGCGGCGGTATGGTCGGCGGCGCACTGGCGCTGGGGCTGGCGCAGCAGGGATTTGACGTAACCGTTATTGAACAGGCGGCTCCGCCGGTATTCGATCCTTCCAGCCAACCGGACGTGCGTATTTCCGCCATCAGCGCGTCCTCTGTTGATCTGCTTCGCGGGCTGGGCGTCTGGGAGGCGGTGCTGGCGATGCGCGCGCACCCTTACAGCCGTCTTGAAACCTGGGAGTGGGAAAATGCTCACGTCTCGTTTGACGCCGCCGAGCTGAAACTGCCGCGCCTGGGCTATATGGTGGAAAACAACGTCCTCCAGCAGGCACTCTGGCAGGCGCTGGAGGCGCACCCGAAGGTGACGCTGCGCGTTCCGGACTCGCTGAAAGCCCTGCATCGTCATGAAGGTGGATATCTCCTGACGCTGGATAACGACGATGAGCTGGCCGTGAAGCTGTTGGTGGGGGCGGATGGCGCGAACTCGCAGGTCAGGCAGATGGCAGGCATTGGGATCCATGCCTGGCAGTATCAGCAGTCCTGCATGCTGATCACCGTGCAGTCAGAAAACGCGCCGGGCGAAAGCACCTGGCAGCATTTTACGCCGAACGGCCCGCATGCATTCTTACCGTTGTTTGATAACTGGGCTTCGCTGGTGTGGTACGACAAGCCGGCGCGCATTCGACAGTTGCAGGGGCTGTCCATGGATCAGTTGCAGCGCGAAATCCGCCAGCACTTCCCGCGCCGTCTGGGTAACGTGACCCCGGTTGCCGCTGGCGCATTCCCGTTGATGCGACGCCATGCGTTGCAGTATGCCCGTGAAGGGCTGGCCCTGGTGGGAGACGCGGCGCACACCATTCATCCGCTGGCGGGGCAGGGGGTTAACCTGGGATACCGTGACGTCGATGCGTTACTGGATGTGCTGGGTAACGCTCGCGCCCACGCGGAAGCCTGGGCCAGCCATGAGGTACTGAAGCGCTACCAGACGCGCCGTATGGCGGATAACTTCATTATGCAGTCGGGGATGGATCTGTTCTATGCCGGGTTCAGCAATGACGTGGGTCCGGTGCGGATATTGCGAAATATCGGACTGATGGCGGCGGAGCGCGCCGGTGGTCTGAAGCGTCAGGCACTGAAATACGCCCTCGGACTCTGATCTTTATTCCCTCTCCCCGTGGGAGAGGGTTAGGGTGAGGGCATCAGGCCGCACTATTCTGAGCAACAAAAACAAAAAAGCCCGCAGAGCGGGCTTGTTTGTTTTAAGTGGCTGGGGTGCAGGGATTCGAACCCCGGAATGCTGGTATCAGAAACCAGAGCCTTACCGCTTGGCGACACCCCAATTGCGTTAAACAAACTGCTTAACGACTTTAAAGTGGCTGGGGTACGAGGATTCGAACCTCGGAATGCCGGAATCAGAATCCGGTGCCTTACCGCTTGGCGATACCCCAACAATGTTCAGTTTACCGAATCGTATTCGATAACATAAATATGGTGGCTACGACGGGATTCGAACCTGTGACCCCATCATTATGAGTGATGTGCTCTAACCAACTGAGCTACGTAGCCAGTACTGCAATCTTCGATGGCTGGGGTACCTGGATTCGAACCAGGGAATGCCGGTATCAAAAACCGGTGCCTTACCGCTTGGCGATACCCCAATACCGCGGAGAACCGCATGATCGAAGAAATATGGCTGGGGTACCTGGATTCGAACCAGGGAATGCCGGTATCAAAAACCGGTGCCTTACCGCTTGGCGATACCCCATCCGTGCAACGCTTACCTGGGAATGGTGCGGGAGGCGAGACTTGAACTCGCACACCTTGCGGCGCCAGAACCTAAATCTGGTGCGTCTACCAATTTCGCCACTCCCGCAAAAAAGATGGTGGCTACGACGGGATTCGAACCTGTGACCCCATCATTATGAGTGATGTGCTCTAACCAACTGAGCTACGTAGCCATCTTTTTTTCGCGTTACCTTATCGGCGTTGCGGGGCGCATTATGCGTATAGACCCTTGCAGCGTCAACACCTTTTTCAATGAAAATAGCCGGAATGTGACTGTTTGGTTAGGTTGCGAACAGCGAGGCCGAATATTCGACAATTATTGGTTATTAATCGATTTTATGCGGGGAAAAGAGAGGAAAAAAAATCAGGCCCCGGAGGGCCTGATGATACTCTGAACATTATTTATAGGCAGACTGGTGAACGCCCACTGCGCGTCCTGACGGATCGTTCATGGCTTTGAAGGATTCATCCCATTCAATGGCTTTAGCAGAAGAGCAGGCGACCGATGGACCACCCGGTACGCACTCGGCTGCACTTGGAACCGGGAACAGCTCCTCAAAGATCTCACGGTACAAATACGCTTCTTTCGAGGCTGGCGTGTTGTACGGGAAGCGGAAGCTCGCAGTTTCCAGTTGTTGATCAGAAACCTGTTTTGCCGCTACCTCTTTCAGGGTGTCGATCCAGCTGTAACCTACGCCATCGGAGAACTGCTCTTTCTGACGCCACGCCACGCTCGCCGGCAGGTAGGATTCAAAACATTCACGCAGGATATGTTTCTCCATTTTGCCGTTGCCGCACATTTTGTCCTGCGGGTTGATGCGCATCGCCACATCGAGGAATTTCTTATCGAGGAACGGCACGCGGGCTTCCACACCCCAGGCGGACATCGCTTTGTTGGCGCGCGCGCAGTCAAACATGTGCAGCGCCTGTAGCTTACGCACCGTTTCTTCATGCAGCTCTTTGGCGTTTGGCGCTTTGTGGAAATAGAGATAACCGCCAAACACTTCGTCAGAACCTTCGCCGGAGAGCACCATCTTGATGCCCATCGCTTTGATCTTCCGCGACATCAAATACATCGGCGTGGAGGCGCGAATGGTGGTCACATCATAGGTTTCAATGTGATAGATCACATCGCGGATCGCATCCAGACCTTCCTGTACGGTGAAGTGAATTTCATGGTGCACCGTGCCGAGATGGTTCGCCACTTCCTGGGCGGCTTTCAGGTCAGGTGCCCCTTCCAGACCCACGGCAAAGGAGTGCAGCTGCGGCCACCAGGCTTCAGAGCGCTCCTGATCTTCCACGCGACGTGCGGCGAATTTCTTGGTGATCGCGGAGATCACGGAGGAGTCCAGACCGCCGGAGAGCAGTACGCCGTAGGGTACGTCTGACATCAGGTGGCTTTTCACTGACTCCTCTAGTGCCTGACGCAGTTCGGCTTTGTCCGTCACGTTGTCTTTCACCGCCTCATAATCAAACCAGTCGCGCTGGTAGTACGGGCGGATCTCGCCGTCTTTACTCCACAGGTAGCTACCTGCCGGGAACTCTTTGATGGTGCGGCACACCGGTACCAGGGCTTTCATCTCTGAGGCAACGTAGAAGTTACCGTGTTCATCGTGTCCCATGTACAGCGGGATAATACCAATATGGTCGCGGCCAATCAGGTAAGCGTCTTTTTCGCTGTCGTACAGCGCGAAGGCGAACATACCTTGCAGGTCGTCGAGGAACTCCGGGCCTTTCTCCTGATACAGCGCCAGGATCACTTCGCAGTCTGAGCCGGTCTGAAACGCGTAGCGATCGCCGTACTCAGCGCGCAGCGCCTGATGGTTGTAAATTTCACCGTTAACAGCCAGCGCGTGCGTTTTTTTCTCGTTATACAGCGGCTGTGCGCCAGCGTTGACATCAACAATGGAAAGACGTTCGTGAGCCAGAATCGCTTTATCGCTGGCGTAAACGCCTGACCAGTCCGGACCGCGATGGCGCATCAGGCGGGACAATTCGAGTGCTTTTTTACGCAGTTCGCCCGCGTCAGTTTTAATATCCAGTACGCCAAAAATAGAACACATAACCTTCTCCGTTAACCCTGTTGCGTTGTGATGTTGCTTGCTTATGAAAATGCCGCAAAAAGGGGAGGGGGCGCAAGCGTTTTACCGATGAAAACGTAAAAAGTGCAATGGCAATTGCCGAATCTTAAAAAAAGAGTATGCATTAAGCCATTCTATTGATGATTTCTCAATGAAGAGCTGATTTCGTTAGATGAAGTGATATTTTCAGGCAGCAGAAATGAAAAACCACGCCCTGAGGCGTGGTTCTGAATCAAATAACGTCGATTTCGTCGACAGAGGGGTAAATCCAGCTTGGCCGGAACGGCATCGTATCAATGTCATCAAGCTGTGAAACGCCAGAAAGCACCAGGATGGTTTCAAGCCCGGCCTGGAAGCCGGCCAAAATATCGGTGCGCAGGTTGTCGCCAACAATGACGGTTTCTTCTGAGTGTGCTTGCATCGTATTCAGTGCAGCGCGGATGATCCACGGGCTCGGTTTGCCGACAACAAACGGCTTACGGCCTGAGATTTTTTCGATACCGGCGCACAGCGCACCGCAGGCGGGATAAAAACCACGACCATGCGTATCCGGGTTAGTGGCGATAAAACGTGCACCATTGGCGACAAAGTAGGCTGCTTTATGCATCATCTCCCAGTTAAAGGAGCGCGTTTCGCCCACGATGACAAAGTCCGGATTCACGTCGGTGATGGTGAAGCCCGCTTTATACAGCTCGTGGATCAGCGCGCCTTCGCCAACCACGTAGGCTTTTTTGCCTTCCTGACGCTTCAGGAAATCCGCGGTCGCCATCGCAGAGGTATAAAACACGCTGTCCGGGACATTGACGCCCGCGGTAGCAAAGCGATTTGCCAGATCCTGACCAGTCTGTGAAGGGTAGTTCGTGAGAAGAACCAGTGGCATTCCTTTGTCGATGATGCGGTGAAGAAACTCCGCAGCACCCGGCACGGCAACGTTGTCGTGCATCAGCACGCCGTCGATATCACAAATTACATTCTTAATGGTCATGGACAATCCGACATCAAAAAAAGAAGGCGTTACTATAAGGTCCGATCAGGATTCCAGCAAATGTTGCAGCAGGATCCCGTTGAGCATGGCACGTTTTACCAGGGCGAATGCGCCAATTGCCGAGCGGTGATCGAGCGTAGATCGCACCACCGGCAAATTCTGGCGAAATGCCTTCAGCGCCTGGGTATTGATGCAGCCTTCAATGGCAGGCAGTAATACTTTTTCGGCTTCAACGATCTCGCCGGCGATCACCACTTTTTGCGGATTAAACAGGTTGATGGCAATGGCGATGGTCTTACCCAGGTGGCGTCCTACCTGTTCGATCACTTCGCAGGCCAGCGCATCGCCTTTGTTTGCCGCTTTGCAGATGGCACCGATCTTACAGTCGCCCAGCGTGACGCGGCTCTGATAACCCTGCTCCAGCAGGTGGCGGACGCGATGTTCAATGGCGGCATTGGCGGCAACGGTTTCAAGACAGCCAAAGTTACCGCAGTGGCAGCGCTCGCCAAGCGGTTCCACCTGGATATGACCGATCTCACCTACGTTACCGTTACGACCAATAAAAATGCGGCCATTCGAGATGATACCCGCACCTGTACCACGGTGAACGCGCACCAGAATAGAGTCTTCGCAGTCCTGGCTCGCACCAAAGTAGTGCTCCGCCAGCGCCAGCGAGCGGATATCGTGACCAACAAAGCAGGTCAGCTTGAAGCGTTTTTCCAGCGCCTCAACCAGCCCCCAGTTCTCTACCTTAATGTGCGGCATGTAGCGAATAACGCCGCTTTCCGGGTCAACCAGACCGGGTAAAATCACCGAGATGGCGATGAGTTCACGGATCTTGCGCTGACAGCTTTCGATAAACTGCGCAATGGTATTCAGTAACGCGTGTTCGAGCGTCTCCTGCGTGCGCTCAGGAAGGGGGTAATGCTCTTCGGCAATGGCCTTGCTGCTCAGATCGTAGAGCGTAAGCGTGGTGTCATGACGGCCTAAGCGAACGCCAATGGCTTGAAAATTGCGGGTTTCAGTGACGATGGAAATCGCGCGGCGGCCGCCGGTGGAGGCCTGCTGATCCACTTCTTTGATCAGGCCGCGCTCAATAAGCTGACGTGTAATTTTTGTCACGCTGGCGGGAGCAAGCTGGCTTTGTTCGGCTATCTGAATGCGTGAGATTGGCCCGTGCTGGTCAATCAGGCGATAAACTGCCGCGCTGTTAAGTTGTTTAACGAGATCGACATTACCGATTTGAGCTTGTCCGCCTGGTGTCATACTTTTACTTACTCAGTGACGACCTCGTTACCATTAACGATGGTCTTAATAATTTTATAATCGTGTGTGAACGCCGTCAGGTTTGCAACCATACCTGGCGCAATACCGCCGAGCTGTTTATCGACGCCAATAGCGCGCGCCGGATAAAGCGTAGCCATGCGCAGCACTTCCTCAAGCGCAATGCCGCAATGTTCAACGAGGTTACGTACCCCTTCGATCATCGTCAGAGAAGAACCGCTCAGCGTGCCGTTCTCATCCACACACAGTCCATTCCGGTAGTATATTGTTTTACCAGCAAAAATGAACTGGTCAATATTCGCTCCTGCCGGAGCGGTTGCATCCGTGACCAGGCAGAGCTTGTCGCCTTTAAGGCGCTTGGCGTTGCGGATGTTGGTGTAATCGACATGCAAGCCGTCGGCGATAATGCCGCAGTAGACGTCTGGTTCATCCAGAATTGCGCCAACCAGTCCCGGTTCGCGACCGGTAATATACGGCATCGCGTTATAAAGGTGTGTGGCAAATGTAATACCTGCGCGGAAACCGGCCTTCGCCTCTTTCAGCGTCGCGTTCGAATGGCCCGCAGATACCACAATCCCGGCGGCGGCCAGTTTGCTGATAACGTCCGTGCCGGTCATTTCCGGTGCCAGCGTCACTTTGGTGATCACATCGGCATTGGCGCACATGTAATCCACCAGCTCGGCATCCGGTTTGCGCACGTAGTTCGGGTTATGGGTGCCTTTCTTGACCATATTCAGCCATGGTCCTTCCAGGTGCAGACCCAGCGCCTGATTCGGATGTTTTGCCAGGTATTCGCGCATGACGCGGATACCCTGTTTCATCAGGTCATCGCTGCTGGTAATCAGCGTTGGCAGATAGCTGGTGCAGCCCGATTTCTCGTTGGCGTTTTGCATGATTTCCAGCGTTTCAACCGTTACCGCCTCTGCGGTATCGTTAAACTGGACACCGCCGCAGCCGTTAAGCTGTACGTCGATGAAACCGGGGGAGATTACTGCTCCATTGAGGGAACGTTGTTCGATCTCCGGCGGCAGTTCCGCCAGCGGGCAAACACGTTCAATCAGGCCATTGGCGATTACAATCGCATGGTCATCCAGAATTTCATGGCCGGTATAAATCCGACCGTGGGTTAAAGCGTACATATCGACCCCCGGTTAAAAAAGCGACCGCCCCTGATAAAAGAGGCGGTTATTCAATTACAGACCTTTAATGTTCTCAGCTTCCAGCTCGTTGAAGTATTTCAGCGTTTTCACTTTCAGCTCCATGGTGGACGGTTCGTCACACACGACAACCGCTTTTGGATGCAACTGTAAGCAGCTGATCGTCCACATATGGTTCACGTTGCCTTCAACGGCAGCCTGAAGCGCTTGCGCTTTCACTGCGCCCAGCACCAGAATCATCACTTCTTCGGCATCCAGCAGTGTACCCACACCCACGGTCAGCGCGTATTTCGGCACCTGATTGACGTCGCCGTCAAAGAAGCGGGAGTTAGCCACACGCGTGTCATGGGTCAACGTTTTAATACGGGTACGGGAAGCCAGTGAAGATGCCGGTTCGTTGAACGCGATATGACCATCGTTGCCTACGCCGCCCATAAACAGGTGGATTTTACCGTAGGAACGGATTTTTTCTTCATACTGACGGCATTCTGCGTCAATATCAGGCGCGTTTCCATTCAGCAGGTTAATGTTTTCAGCCGGAATATCAACGTGGTCGAAGAAATTACGGTGCATAAAGCTGTGGTAACTTTCCGGATGTTCCTTTGGCAGGCCGACATATTCGTCCATGTTGAAGGTCACAACATGTTTAAAGCTAACCTGGCCCGCTTTGTGCATTTCAACCAAAGCCTTATACGCGGTCAGGGGAGTTCCACCGGTTGGAAGACCGAGTACGAAAGGACGATCGGCTGTTGGTTTGAACGCGTTGATGCGGTTAACGATATGACGAGCAGCCCATTTTCCGACTTGTTCAGCTGTTGCCAGGGGAATCAGTCTCATTATTCACCTCTAAAGTTTAAGTAAAAGTGGGCGGATGATTAGTGCAACCTGAACTAAGCGTAACCTGGAACCTTTCAGGCCGGATCAATCCGTCTTGATTTTTTGAATGATAAAATAAGTTTTCATGGTTAGCCAGTGAAAGGGAGGGTTTAATACGATATTTGGTGACAATAATCACAAAAAATAGGTGTTTAATTTGCGATACGAATTAATTTTTCACACACTCACACTGCCAGTGAATCATCAACAGTATCTATCGTTCGTGACACAATAAAAACATAGTTTATGCGCGAGTCTTAACAAAGGGTCTCGTAGGGGGAATAGGATGAATATTTTAGGTTTTTTCCAGCGCCTCGGTAGGGCTTTGCAGCTCCCTATCGCCGTGCTACCGGTTGCAGCATTGCTGCTGCGATTCGGGCAACCCGATCTTCTTAATGTGCCGTTTATTGCCCAGGCAGGCGGCGCCATTTTTGACAACCTTGCGCTGATTTTCGCCATCGGCGTGGCGTCAAGCTGGTCAAAAGACAGCGCCGGTGCTGCGGCACTGGCAGGGGCGGTAGGTTACTTCATCCTCACGAAAGCGATGGTAACCATCAACCCGGAAATCAACATGGGTGTACTGGCGGGTATCATTACCGGTCTGGTCGGTGGCGCCGTGTACAACCGCTGGGCGGGTATCAAACTGCCTGACTTCCTGAGCTTCTTCGGCGGTAAACGTTTTGTGCCGATTGCGACGGGCTTTTTCTGTCTGATCCTCGCCGCCATCTTTGGCTACGTTTGGCCACCGGTTCAGCATGCTATCCATGCGGGTGGCGAGTGGATCGTGTCTGCGGGCGCAATGGGCGCGGGCATCTTCGGTTTCATTAACCGTCTGCTGATCCCAACCGGTCTGCATCAGGTACTGAACACCATCGCCTGGTTCCAGATTGGTGAGTTCACCAACGCGGCTGGCGCGGTATTCCACGGTGATATCAACCGCTTCTACGCAGGTGACGGCACCGCGGGCATGTTCATGTCCGGCTTCTTCCCAATCATGATGTTTGGTCTGCCTGGCGCCGCGCTGGCAATGTACCTGGCTGCGCCGAAAGCGCGTCGCCCAATGGTTGGCGGGATGCTGCTGTCCGTTGCGATCACCGCCTTCCTGACCGGCGTGACCGAGCCACTGGAATTCCTGTTCATGTTCCTGGCTCCGCTGCTGTATCTGATGCACGCGATCCTGACCGGTATCAGCCTGTTCGTTGCCACCCTTCTGGGTATCCATGCAGGCTTCTCCTTCTCCGCAGGCGCTATCGACTATGTGTTGATGTACAACCTGCCGGCGGCAAGCAGCAACGTCTGGATGCTGGTGGTGATGGGCCTGATCTTCTTCGTTATCTACTTCGTTCTGTTCAGCGCGGTTATTCGTATGTTTAACCTGAAGACGCCGGGCCGCGAAGATACGAAAGATGATGTTGTGACCAGTGAAGCCAACAGCAATACCGAAGAGGGTTTAACCCAGCTGGCAACTAACTATATTGCCGCTGTGGGTGGCACCGACAACCTGAAAGCGATCGATGCCTGTATTACCCGTCTGCGTCTGACCGTGGGCGACTCCGCGCGCGTGAGCGATGCAATGTGCAAACGCCTTGGTGCGTCTGGTGTGGTGAAGCTGAACAAACAAACCATCCAGGTTATCGTGGGTGCGAAAGCCGAATCTATCGGCGATGAAATGAAAAAAGTGGTTGCCCGTGGGCCGGTCGCTGCCGCCTCAACGGATAACGCGCCAGTAGCTGACGCGCCGGTTGCAAAACCGCAGGCTGTGCCAAATGCGGTGACCATCGCTGCGCTGGTTTCTCCGGTGACAGGTGACGTTGTTGCGCTTGAGCAGGTGCCTGACGAAGCGTTCGCCAGCAAAGCGGTTGGTGATGGCGTGGCGGTGAAACCAACGGACAAAACCGTGGTCTCTCCGGCAGCCGGTACTATCGTGAAAATCTTCAACACCAACCACGCGTTCTGCCTGGAAACGGAAAAAGGCGCGGAGATCGTTGTCCATATGGGTATCGATACCGTTGCGCTGAACGGTCAGGGCTTTACTCGCCTGGTGGAAGAGGGCGCTGAAGTGGCGGCAGGCCAGCCGATTCTGGAAATGGATCTGGAGTTCCTGAACGCCAACGCGCGCTCCATGATAAGCCCGGTAGTGTGCAGCAACATCGACGACTTCAGCGGTCTGGTGATCCAGGCGCAGGGGCAGGTAGTTGCAGGCCAAACGCCACTGTATGAGATTAAAGGCAAGTAATCGCTCCTGAGTAGAGTTATGCCTTTAGCGGCGGGGGATATCCTCCGCCGCTTTTTTTTGCAGCAATTGCCCCCATTATTTTCTTCCGGGACGTTTTAAGGGTTGTCACTACGTCCGGCTTATAAGATCATATGCCGTTATACGTTGTTTACGCTTTGAGGAATCCACGATGAGTGAGGCAGAAGCCCGCCCGAGTAACTTTATTCGTCAGATCATCGATGAAGATCTGGCCAGTGGTAAGCACACCACAGTCCACACGCGTTTCCCGCCGGAGCCAAATGGCTACCTGCACATTGGTCACGCTAAATCGATCTGCCTGAACTTTGGTATTGCGCAAGACTACCAGGGGCAGTGCAACCTGCGTTTCGATGACACCAACCCAGTAAAAGAAGACATCGAATACGTTGAGTCGATTAAAAACGACGTGCAATGGCTGGGCTTCAACTGGTCTGGCGATATCTGCTACTCCTCAGACTATTTCGATCAGCTGTATGCCTATGCGGTTGAACTGATTAACAAGGGTCTGGCATACGTCGATGAGCTCTCTGCTGACGAAATCCGTGAATACCGCGGTACGCTGACTCAGCCCGGTAAGAACAGTCCGTTCCGCGATCGTAGCGTGGAAGAGAACCTGGCGCTGTTTGAAAAAATGCGTGCCGGTGGCTTTGAAGAAGGTAAAGCGTGTCTGCGTGCCAAAATCGATATGGCGTCTCCGTTCATCGTGATGCGCGATCCGGTGCTGTACCGCATTAAGTTCGCAGAACACCACCAGACCGGTAACAAGTGGTGCATCTACCCGATGTACGACTTCACCCACTGCATCAGCGATGCGCTGGAAGGCATTACGCACTCTCTGTGCACGCTGGAATTCCAGGACAACCGTCGTCTGTACGACTGGGTGCTGGATAACATCACCATTCCTGTGCATCCGCGTCAGTACGAGTTCTCTCGTCTGAACCTGGAATACACCGTGATGTCCAAGCGTAAGCTGAACCTGCTGGTCACTGACAAGCACGTTGAAGGCTGGGACGACCCACGTATGCCGACCATTTCTGGCCTGCGTCGTCGTGGCTACACCTCCGCCTCCATTCGTGAGTTCTGCAAACGTATCGGCGTCACCAAGCAGGACAACACCATCGAAATGGCGTCTCTGGAATCCTGCATTCGTGAAGACCTGAACGAAAACGCGCCGCGCGCGATGGCGGTGATCGATCCAGTGAAACTGGTTATCGAAAACTATCCGCAGGGCGGGAGCGAACTGGTCTCTATGCCTAATCATCCGAACAAACCGGAAATGGGCACCCGCGACGTGCCGTTCAGCGGTGAAATCTGGATCGATCGTGCCGACTTCCGCGAAGAAGCGAACAAGCAGTACAAGCGTCTGGTGCTGGGCAAAGAAGTACGTCTGCGTAACGCCTATGTAATCAAAGCCGAGCGCGTAGAGAAAGATGCGGAAGGTAACATCACGACCATCTTCTGTACGTACGACGCAGAGACGCTGAGCAAAGATCCGGCGGATGGCCGTAAAGTGAAAGGCGTAATCCACTGGGTGAGCGCGCAGCATGCGCTGCCGGTTGAGATCCGTCTCTACGACCGTCTGTTCAGCGTGCCTAACCCAGGCGCAGCGGAAGACTTCCTGGCGGTTATTAACCCTGAGTCGCTGATTATCAAGCAGGGGTATGCCGAGCCGTCTCTGAAAGTCGCTGAAGCCGGTAAAGCGTTCCAGTTCGAACGTGAGGGTTATTTCTGCCTGGACAGTCGTTACAGCACGGCAGAAAAACCGGTATTTAACCGTACCGTGGGTCTGCGTGATACCTGGACTAAGATCGGCGAATAATAACGCTGCTCTGGTCAATGAGAAACAAACGCCGCGTAATGCGGCGTTTTTTTATTTAACGATCATGTCGTTAAGCATCGGGATAATCTTTTAAAGCCAACATTCCAGGTCAATGTGGTGCTACTTATTTTATTTAAAAAAAGTTTGTTGTTTTCCAAAAACTGAAACGCTGAAAAATATATTCTCAATCTCAATGTTACTTACTGAAAATTAGCGTATTCCCCCGCCAGTACTCGCTTCACGGTAAATGTTACAAAGCACTACGAAATATGTGCTCTTCGTCATAATCCTGACTTTTGCCTGATTAAAAGCATTGATAATTCGCGTCGCGAAAAATAACCTAAAGACGGTAGTTAATTCGAGGGTATTTCTGACTACCCCTGACCATTTGGTCTTTTCTGTTTTTCGCCGTTTAAGGCGTTTTAATTCGTCAAAGAGGAATAATCTATGCGTACGTTCAGTGGCAAACGTAGTGCGCTGGCGCTGGCTATCGCCGGTGTGACAGCAATGTCGGGCCTGGTGGTTGCGCCAGAGGCAAAAGCAGCAGGTTTCATTGAAGATTCCACCCTTACGGGCGGTATTTATTACTGGCAACGTGAGCGTGACCGTAAAGACGTCACTGAAGATAAATACAAAACTAACCTTTCTCACTCGACCTGGAACGCCAACCTGGATTTCCAGTCGGGATATGCCGCCGATATGTTCGGGATCGATATTGCAGCGTTCACCGCAATTGAAATGGCCGAAAATGGCGACAGCGGCCATCCGAACGAAATTGCGTTCTCCTCCAGCAATAAAGCTTACGACGAAGACTGGTCCGGCGATAAAAGCGGAATCAGCCTGTATAAAGCGGCTGCAAAATTCAAATATGGCCCGGTCTGGGCGCGTGGTGGTTATATCCAGCCAACCGGTCAGACGCTGTTAGCGCCGCACTGGAGCTTTATGCCAGGTACCTATCAGGGCGCGGAAGCCGGTGCTAATTTTGACTACGGCGATGCGGGGGCGTTGAGCTTCTCCTATATGTGGACCAACGAGTACAAAGCGCCGTGGCACATTGAGATGGACAAGTTCTATCAAAACGATAAAAAAACCAAAGTTGATTATCTCCACTCGCTGGGGGCGAAGTACGACTTCAAAAACGATCTGGTGCTGGAAGCGGCTTTTGGTCAGGCTGAAGGTTATATTGATCAGTACTTTGCTAAAGCCAGCTACAAATTTGATATCGCAGGTAGCCCGCTGAGCACCAGCTATCAGTTCTACGGTACGCGCGACAAGGTCAGCGATGGCAGCGTAAATGATATTTATGACGGCACCGCGTGGTTACAGGCGCTGACCTTCGGCTACAAGGTGGGTCAGGTTGATTTGCGTCTGGAGGGTACATGGGTCAAGGCAGAAGGGCAGCAGGGCTATTTCCTGCAACGTATGACGCCAACCTACGCCTCTTCCAACGGTCGTCTGGATATCTGGTGGGATAACCGCTCTGACTTCAACGCCGACGGCGAAAAGGCGGTCTTCTTCGGCGCAATGTATGACCTGAAGAACTGGAACCTGCCTGGCTGGGCAGTGGGTGCGTCCTACGCGTACGCCTGGGACGCGAAGCCAGCGGATATGGCTACGCCAGACGCCTACTACGATCCGAACTACCGTCTGAAAGAGTCTTCATACAGTCTGGATGCGATTTATACCCTGCAGGAGGGGCGTGCGAAAGGCACGATGTTCAAACTGCACTTCACCCAGTATGACAACCACTCCGATATCCCGAGCTACGCGGGCGGTTACGGCAACATCTTCCAGGATGAGCGCGACGTGAAATTTATGGTCATTGCGCCATTTACCATCTTCTGATGAATGCTGCGGCGGGCTGTGTCCCGCCGTTATGGAGACTGAACATGATGAAAAAAAGGGTAATCGTTGCGCTGCTGGCATTC
>NZ_JABMCU010000076.1:0-18986 GCF_013179605.1 Enterobacter sp. CM29
GTGCAACGTCGTCCCCAGCTTGCAGAGATTCAGTAACAGAAGCAATTAAAGCATCTAAAGCACGTCCAGCTGCAGCTTTAGAAATATCAGCACCCGCAGCAATTTTGTCAATCAGTTGAGATTTATTCACTGTTCTCTTCCTCTCTTTATAATTTATATCGCACCTGAATCCTTCACAGCGCGACCGCGCAGCAGTTATATCAGTCCTGCTATGACCTTACAACACCCGTTGTTGATGGCTAACCCAATCAGCAATCTAAATTAGCTATACAAAAAAAGGCTGGCAAGTACGAAATGACTTACCAGCCTTGTTTTTATTAGCGCTCTTTGCGCGAGGTCACTATTTTGCGGTTACAACCTGCATTCCGGACGGTTCATTTTGCAGTGCGAGAGTCAGAACTTCCTCAATGCGTTTCACCGGATGGATCTGCAAATCGGCAATAACGTTGTCCGGAATCTCTTCCAGATCGCGTTTATTCTCGTAAGGAATCAATACGGTTTTGATCCCACCACGGTGTGCCGCCAGCAGTTTTTCTTTTAACCCACCGATGGGCAGTACCTGACCACGCAGCGTAATTTCACCAGTCATGGCCACATCAGCACGGACCGGGTTCCCCGTCAGGCAGGAAACCAGCGCCGTACACATAGCAATACCCGCGCTTGGGCCATCTTTCGGCGTCGCCCCTTCCGGAACGTGAACGTGAATGTCGCGTTTTTCGTAGAAATCCGGGTTGATACCCAGTTTTTCCGCGCGCGCACGCACCACGGTCAACGCTGCCTGGATGGACTCCTGCATCACTTCACCGAGCGAGCCAGTGTAGGTCAGCTTGCCTTTACCCGGTACACAGGCGGTTTCAATGGTCAGCAGATCGCCACCCACTTCCGTCCACGCCAGTCCAGTCACCTGACCAACGCGGTTTTCGTTGTCCGCACGGCCATAGTCGAAGCGCTGAACGCCGAGGTAAGCATGCAGATTGTCGCCGTTAATCACGATGTGCTTCAGGCTCTTATCCAGCAGCAGCTGCTTAACCGCCTTACGGCACAGTTTAGAGATCTCACGCTCAAGGCTACGCACGCCCGCTTCACGGGTGTAGTAACGAATAATGCCGACAATAGCGCTGTCCTCAACGGTCAGCTCGTTAGCTTTCAGCGCGTTACGCTCAATCTGCTTCGGCAGCAGGTGCTGCTTAGCAATGTTCAGCTTCTCGTCTTCGGTATAACCGGACAGACGGATCACTTCCATACGGTCCAGCAGCGGTGCCGGAATGTTCATGGAATTCGACGTCGCCACGAACATCACATCGCTCAGGTCGTAATCGACTTCCAGGTAGTGATCGCTGAACGCCACGTTCTGCTCTGGATCAAGCACTTCCAGCAGCGCCGACGCCGGATCGCCACGCATGTCCGAAGACATTTTGTCGATCTCGTCGAGGAGGAACAGCGGGTTTTTGACGCCCACTTTCGCCATCTTCTGGATCAGCTTGCCCGGCATAGAACCGATATAGGTACGGCGGTGACCGCGGATTTCCGCTTCATCACGCACGCCGCCCAGCGCCATACGGATGTACTTACGTCCGGTCGCTTTGGCGATGGACTGGCCCAGAGAGGTTTTACCCACCCCTGGAGGCCCTACCAGGCACAAGATTGGACCTTTGATTTTGTTCACCCGGCTCTGTACCGCGAGGTACTCAAGAATGCGGTCTTTCACACGTTCCAGGCCATAGTGGTCGGTATCGAGGATTTCCTGTGCCTGACGCAGGTCTTTTTTGACCTTGCTGCGGGCATTCCATGGAACCTGAACCATCCACTCAATGTAGCCGCGTACAACGGTCGCTTCCGCCGACATCGGAGACATCATTTTCAGCTTCTGCAACTCAGCTTCGGCTTTCTCTTTCGCCTCTTTCGGCATCTTCGCCGCGTCGATCTTACGCTTCAGCGCTTCGTTTTCATCCGGCGCATCGTCCATCTCGCCGAGCTCTTTCTGAATGGCTTTCATTTGCTCGTTCAGATAGTACTCACGCTGCGATTTTTCCATCTGCTTTTTGACGCGGTTGCGAATGCGCTTCTCAACCTGGAGCAGATCGATCTCAGACTCCATCATCGCCATCAGGTATTCCAGACGTTCGTTAACGTCGGACATTTCCAGCACGGACTGTTTGTCAGCCAGCTTCAGCGGCATGTGCGCAGCGATGGTATCCGCCAGACGTGCAGGATCGTCGATGCTGTTCAGCGACGTCAGCACTTCAGGTGGGATTTTCTTGTTCAGCTTGATGTAGCCTTCAAACTGGCTGATCGCGGTGCGTACCAGCACTTCCTGCTCGCGCTCATCAAGTTCCGGTGAATCAAGGTACTCTGCCTTCGCAGAGAAGTGCTCGCCATCGTCTGACAGAGTGGTAATACGCGCGCGCTGTAAGCCTTCCACCAGCACCTTCACGGTGCCGTCTGGCAGCTTCAGCATCTGCAAAATAGAGGCCACGGTCCCGACGGTGAAAAGATCGTTTACACCCGGCTCATCCGTTGATGCTTCCTTCTGCGCAACCAACATGATTTTTTTATCATGATCCATGGCGGCTTCGAGGCAACGGATAGATTTTTCCCGCCCTACAAATAAGGGTATGACCATGTGCGGATAAACCACCACATCGCGCAACGGCAATACGGGGATTTCAATGCGTTCAGAACGCTCAGGATTCATAGAGCTCTCTCTTAGTTTAGTGTCCGCCAGGTAAACTGGTCATGTAACTGTGCTTCACACAACCATTAACATGTAATCCAGTATATGGGGATGTTTCCCATACATTCAACGCCATGAATACGGAAAAAGTAAAGGGGAGATAAAATCCCCCCTTTTTGATTAACTGATTGTATGAAATGGTGAATTATTCGCCAGATGCCTGCTGCGCTTCCGGTTTACCGTAAATCAGTAACGGCTTGGTCTGGCCACCAATGACGGACTCGTCGATCACGACTTTTTCGACATCTTCCATAGAAGGGAGATCGTACATCGTGTCGAGCAATGCTGCTTCCACGATAGAACGCAGGCCACGGGCACCGGTTTTACGCGCCATCGCTTTCTTGGCAATCGCGTCCAGTGCTTCGTCACGGAATTCCAGCTCAACGCCTTCCAGATTAAACAGCGCCTGATACTGCTTGGTCAGCGCGTTTTTCGGCTCTTTCAGGATCTGAATCAGCGCGTCTTCGCTCAGTTCGTTCAGGGTCGCCACAACCGGCAGACGGCCGATAAATTCCGGAATCAAACCAAATTTGATCAGATCTTCCGGTTCAACCTGCGCCAGCAGCTGGCCTTCGTTTGGTTTTTCAGACGTAGCTTTCACCGTTGCGCCAAAACCAATGCCGGAGCCGGTTTCCACACGGTGTGAGATCACTTTATCCAGGCCTGCAAACGCACCACCACAGATAAACAGGATCTTGGAGGTATCAACCTGCAAGAATTCCTGCTGCGGATGTTTACGCCCACCCTGCGGTGGAACAGCCGCAACCGTACCTTCAATCAGCTTCAGGAGCGCCTGCTGCACGCCTTCGCCCGAGACGTCACGGGTGATGGATGGGTTGTCTGATTTACGGGAGATTTTGTCAATCTCATCGATATAGACGATCCCGCGCTGGGCTTTCTGTACGTCGTAATCGCACTTCTGGAGCAGCTTCTGGATAATATTTTCAACGTCTTCGCCCACATAACCGGCTTCGGTCAGGGTGGTGGCATCCGCCATGGTGAACGGAACATCCAGCAGGCGCGCCAGCGTTTCCGCCAGCAACGTTTTACCGGAACCCGTAGGCCCGATCAGCAGAATGTTACTTTTGCCCAGTTCCACGCCATTGCTGGTATCGCCGTTACGCAGACGCTTGTAGTGGTTGTATACCGCCACCGCCAGCACTTTTTTCGCCTGCTCCTGACCAATGACATAGTCGTCCAGGTGGTGGCGAATCTCGTGTGGCGTTGGTAACGCGCTGCGCTCACGGTGCGGCGCGACTTCTTTAATCTCTTCGCGAATGATGTCGTTACATAAATCGACGCATTCGTCGCAGATATACACGGACGGCCCGGCAATCAGTTTACGCACTTCATGCTGGCTTTTGCCGCAAAAAGAGCAGTACAGCAGTTTGCCCGAACCATCTTTGCGTTTATCTGTCATGAGTCCAAACCTCTTTTTAAGTTCTATGTGCCGCACATGACGACGCAAATGCCATACTCAGACGCAAGCTGCTTACAGGCAACGTGCCGCCCTAAATTAGTATAGCGGCACACTCGCGTCGCGGGCATCAATTACGATGGGTCAAAATGGAGTCGACTAAGCCGTACTCAACTGCCTCAGGTGCAGACAGGAAGCGATCGCGCTCGGTATCGCGCTCGATCTGCTCGAGTGGTTGACCCGTATGCTGCGCCATAAGTTCATTCATGCGCGCTTTTACTTTCAGAATTTCTCGGGCGTGGATTTCAATATCCGTCGCCTGGCCCTGGTAACCACCCAGCGGCTGGTGAATCATCACGCGGGAGTTAGGCAGGCAGAAACGCTTACCTTTCGCCCCTGCGGTTAACAGGAAAGCCCCCATGGACGCCGCCTGTCCCATACAGATGGTGCTGACATCCGGCTTGATGAATTGCATGGTGTCATAAATAGACATGCCCGCCGTAATCACACCGCCCGGCGAGTTGATGTACAGGTAAATGTCTTTTTCCGGGTTTTCCGCTTCCAGGAACAGCATCTGCGCCACGATCAGGTTAGCCATATGGTCTTCCACCTGGCCGGTCAGAAAGATAACGCGTTCCTTGAGCAGACGGGAATAGATATCGAAAGATCGCTCACCGCGTGAGGTCTGTTCAATAACCATTGGCACCAGCGCCATATGGGGTGCAAAGTTATCTCGTTCGCCACTGTATGACATTTCCGTCTCCTGGTTCAAAATTGAAAACACCTGCTGTACTGATTGTAACCTTATGGACGGATTATCAGCCAGTCTCAATCATCGTGATTACATACTAATGGGGGTCGCCATGCCCTATTTCAAGCATAACAACGTTTTGTTGTAACGCTAACACTGAAAGGGCGTTTTAGCACCCTTCCAGGACTAAAGCTGTGATAAAAAAAACCCGTCGCCGGAAGGCAACGGGTTTTTTGTTCAAACTTTAAACCGTTGGGGCGAAATTACGCCTGCTGGTTCATCAGTTCGGTGAAAGAGGTCTCTTTTTCGGTTACTTTCGCTTTCGCCAGTACCGCTTCAACAGCCTGCTCTTCCAGTGCAACGTTGCGCATGTTGTCCATCAGCTCTTTGTTCTTACCGTAGAACTCGATCACTTCTGATGGATCTTCGTATGCAGAAGCCATCTCTTCGATCAGGCCTTTCACACGCTCTTCGTCAGCTTTCAGCTCGTGGGTACGAATCACTTCACCCAGCAGCAGGCCAACAACAACGCGACGTTTCGCTTGCTCTTCGAACAGCTCGCGTGGCAGTTCCATCGCTTGCTGCTGGTTGCCACCGAAGCGCTGTGCAGCCTGACGGCGCAGAACGTCGATTTCGCTGTCGATCAGGGCAGCAGGAACGTCGATGTCGTTCGCTTTCACCAGACCTTCAATCGCCTGAGACTTCACACGGTTACGTACAGCGCCGTTCAGCTCGCGCTCCATGTTTTTACGCACTTCAGCACGCAGACCCGCAACAGAACCATCTTCCACGCCGAAACGCTTGATGAATTCTTCAGTCAGTTCTGGCAGTTCGCGCTCTTCAACTTTCTTCAGGTTGATGACGAACTTCGCTGCTTTACCTTTCAGGTTTTCAGCGTGGTATTCTTCAGGGAAGGTCACGTCGATGGTAAACTCTTCGCCTGCTTTGTGGCCTTTGATACCGTCTTCGAAGCCTGGGATCATACGACCCTGGCCCATCGCCAGTACGAAATCAGACGCTTTACCGCCTTCGAACTCTTCGCCGTCTACTGAACCGGTGAAGTCGATGGTTACGCGGTCTTCCGCGTCAACAGCGCCTTCTTTCTCTTTCCAGTTCGCCTGCTGCTTACGCAGGGTATCCAGCATGCCGTCAACGTCTTCGTCAGTCACGGAAACGATCGGTTTTTCAACTTCGATTGATTCCAGACCTTTCAGCTCAACTTCCGGGTACACTTCGAACTCTACGGAATAGGTGAAGTCTTCGCCCTGCTTGTATTCACCTGGAACGTAGTTTGGCGCGCCGGCTGGATTGATTTTTTCTTTGATGATCGCGTCGATAAAGTTGCGGCTCATCAGTTCACCCAGCACATCCTGACGCACGGAAGCGCCATAACGCTGAGCAACAACATTCATTGGTACTTTGCCCTTGCGGAAGCCGTCAATACGTACTTTTTTTGCTACGTTGACCAGCTCGCTTTTCACAGCAGTTTCGATGCTGTCAGCAGCGATAGTAATCGTTACACGGCGGCCAAGGCCTTGAGTGGTTTCAACTGAAACTTGCATCTTGTTACCTCAAAAAAATCACAGTGCTCGGTCAACTCTGAATCTGTCTGTTATACCGGGATGCTCTCTTATGTGCAGATTCACATTCCCTGTCGCCAGAATCATCCCGAAGACATTCAATAAGACGCGGCATTATAGCGGCATCATTTAGGTGAGTCGAGAACGGTTGGAGCATGTTGCTGCGGCTTTTTTCACACTTTAAGGCTATTTTTAGCCTTAAAAACGCGCCATCCGCTCAAAACTCAGACAAAACAAAACGGCCCGAAGGCCGTTTTGACGAAATCTGTAAGCAACATACTGGAAAAACTCCGGCGGTTGCAAATCCGATTTATCAGGCGATGGTGCCTGCACCCCGACAAGGCGGTGATGCGAATACCGTATCCTGCAGCCCTTCCCATTCCTTAATGGTGTAGGTATGCAGCGCGAGCGCATGTACGGTTGTGGAGAGTTCTTCCGTCAAGGTGCTGTAGATCAAGCGGTGTCGGTTCAGGAAACGTTCTCCCGTGAAGCGATCGCTGACCAGAACCACTTTGAAGTGGCTTTCAGAACCTGCCGGCACGTTATGACGATAGCTTTCGTCGACAACTTCGAGAAACACAGGGTTGAACGCTGCCCTTAATTTTTCTTCTATCTGTTCACGTATCATCATGAAATCACTCCTCCGACAACGCTAAGATGTCACCCATCCCTTTAAATATTAGCCGCTTTTACCGGTTCCATTACACCGTGACAACAAATATTTAGCTTTCGTCTGATTTTCTCAACCAAACGGATGAAGTTCACTATGAGGTTCATACGTTTTGTCATTTACAGGTAGAGAAAAGCGGAAAGGTGGTCAGTTTTCGGACAAGGCGATGAATTTACATGCGTTGACCACTTCCCCTGGCCGTTGGCGATGTTATGATGGCGGCAATTTTTCTCTCTTTGCTTACGATTCGTTGAGAACCCGAAAATGTTAAAAAAAATCTTCTTTCCGTTGGTAGCACTCTTTATGCTCGCCGGTTGCGCAACCCCGCCGACGACCATTGACGTTTCACCAAAAATTACCCTGCCTCAGCAGGATCCAAGCCTGATGGGCGTGACGGTCAGCATTAATGGTGCCGATCAGCGTCAGGACCAGGCGCTGGCGAAAGTGACTCGCGACAACCAGCAGGTTACGCTGACCGCTTCCCGCGACCTGCGCTTCCTGTTGCAGGAAGTACTGGAAAAACAGATGACCTCCCGTGGCTACATGATTGGCCCAAGCGGCGCGGTTGATCTGCAAATCATCGTGAACAACCTGTACGCTGACGTCTCTCAGGGTAACGTTCGCTACAACATTGCGACCAAAGCCGATATCTCCATCATCGCTACCGCGAAGAACGGCAACAAGATGAACAAAAACTACCGTGCAAGCTATTCCGTTGAAGGCGCATTCCAGGCCTCCAACAAAAATATCGCTAACGCGGTTAACAGCGTGCTGACTGACACCATTGCCGACATGGCACAGGACACCAGCATTCACGACTTCATCAAGCAGAACGCACGTTAATCCTGCTGACTGACCCGGTGCTTCACCGGGTCAGTTCATAAGAACATGTCCAGTCACTACTTACGCATTTTCCAGCAACCGAAATCAGCTATTCTGCTGATCCTGGGTTTCGCCTCCGGTTTACCCCTTGCGCTCACCTCCGGCACGTTACAGGCGTGGATGACGGTTGAGAACATCGATCTTAAAACCATTGGTTTCTTCTCGCTCGTCGGCCAGGCTTACGTCTTTAAGTTCCTGTGGTCGCCAGTGATGGATCGCTATACCCCACCGTTCCTCGGGCGCCGTCGCGGCTGGTTAGTAATGACGCAGGTGCTGCTGTTGCTCGCCATTGCCGCAATGGGTTTCCTTGAACCGTCAACGCAGCTGCGCTGGATGGCCGCGCTTGCGGTGGTCATCGCCTTCTGCTCCGCCTCGCAGGACATTGTTTTTGACGCCTGGAAAACGGACGTCCTGCCAGCGGAAGAGCGTGGCGCCGGTGCGGCAATCAGCGTGCTCGGCTACCGCCTGGGTATGCTGGTTTCCGGCGGACTCGCACTGTGGCTTGCTGACCGCTATCTCGGCTGGCAGGGCATGTACTGGCTGATGGCCGCACTGCTGATCCCCTGCATTATTGCCACCCTGTTCGCGCCTGAACCGAGCGATGTGATCCCGGTTCCACGCTCGCTGGAGCAGGCCGTCGCCGCACCGCTGCGCGACTTCTTTGGTCGCAATAATGCCTGGCTGATCCTGCTGCTTATTGTCCTTTATAAGCTTGGCGACGCTTTCGCCATGAGTCTGACCACTACCTTCCTGATCCGCGGCGTCGGGTTTGATGCGGGCGAGGTCGGCGTGGTGAACAAAACCCTGGGGCTGTTTGCCACGATTGTCGGCGCGCTGTACGGCGGCGTATTGATGCAGCGCCTGACGCTGTTCCGCGCTCTGCTGATATTTGGCATCCTTCAGGGCGCATCGAATGCCGGTTACTGGCTGCTGTCGATCACCGACAAGAATATGATCAGTATGGGGACGGCGGTATTCTTTGAGAACCTGTGCGGCGGTATGGGCACTGCGGCATTTGTCGCCCTGCTGATGACGCTGTGCAATAAGTCATTTTCCGCTACCCAGTTTGCGCTGCTCTCTGCCCTTTCCGCCGTCGGGCGCGTATACGTTGGCCCCGTCGCGGGCTGGTTTGTTGAAGCCTACGGTTGGCCGACCTTTTATCTCTTCTCGGTGGTGGCGGCCGTGCCGGGGATTTTATTGCTGCTGGTCTGTCGCCAGACGCTGGAATATACCCAGCGGACGGAACACTTCATGCCGCGCACGGAATATCACGCTGCCTATCGGTTTGCCCTGCGTCTGCTAATGGCAGGTTGTCTTGCCCTGGTAGGGTGGCTCACGGTGCTCATCATGAATGCGACTACCGACTTTTCACTTCCTTTTGAAACCCTTCTGCTTGATGCAGGTGTGTTTCTCGCCCTGGCGGGGATCCTGACGGGTGGGATGCTGGATTTCATGTCATTACGAAAAACGCAGATGACATGAAGTAAAAAGCGAAAGGTTACTTCCCGTTGTAATAACAGCCCGAAATTATAACGGTGAAATAACCGCCATCGACAAAAAAAATATTTGTTGTTTTGTGCGGGATAGCATTCGGAAATTATTGGAGCTTATTTCGCTACGCTATTTTTCATTAAACGATTCAGCATTCGAAACATTGAATTTTCGTTTTTTAGTTGTCTTTTTATTGATAATTAATTGTTAACTAATTGTGTGTTTTTCGCAATGGTTATACCAATTGTCCCTTTTGCGGTATGCTGGGGCACCCTTTCGTTATAACGCCCACTCCGTGCGGCTTCCGTCTGGAAACGCGACATAATCTGCAACACTTGTGACATGTGCGGCAGAACCCAGTAACACCTTCCTGACACAGGGCTAATGATGTTTACAGTAATGTAACCTTCCCGTAAAATGCCCCCACACTTTAAACGCCACCAGACTCCCGTGGAATTGAGGTCGTTAAATGAGACTCAGGAAATACAATAAAAGTTTGGGATGGTTGTCATTATTCGCAGGCACTGTATTACTCAGTGGCTGCGATTCTGCACTACTAGACCCCAAAGGACAGATTGGACTGGAACAACGTTCATTGATACTGACGGCTTTTGGCCTGATGTTGATTGTGGTTATTCCTGCCATCTTGATGGCTGTTGGTTTCGCCTGGAAGTATCGTGCGAGCAATAAAGATGCGAAGTATAGCCCTAACTGGTCACACTCCAATAAAGTGGAAGCTGTGGTCTGGACGGTACCTATTCTGATCATCCTGTTCCTTGCTGTACTGACCTGGAAAACCACTCACGCACTTGAGCCGAGCAAACCGCTGGTTCACGATGAAAAACCCATTACCATTGAAGTGGTCTCCATGGACTGGAAATGGTTCTTCATCTATCCAGAACAGGGCATTGCTACCGTGAATGAAATCGCCTTCCCGGCGAACACTCCGGTTCAGTTCAAAGTGACCTCCAACTCCGTAATGAACTCCTTCTTCATCCCACGTCTGGGCAGCCAGATTTACGCGATGGCCGGTATGCAGACTAACCTGCATCTGATTGCGAATGAAGCAGGCACCTACGACGGTATCTCCGCCAGCTATAGTGGCCCGGGCTTCTCGGGTATGAAGTTCAAAGCTATCGCTACGCCAGACCGCGCGACTTTCGACCAGTGGGTTGCAAAAGCGAAGCAGTCTCCAAACACCATGTCTGACATGGCGGCGTTCGAAAAAGTGGCTGCACCTAGCGAATACAACAAGGTGGAGTACTTCTCTAACGTGAAACCGAATCTGTTCAAAGATGTTATTGGCAAATTTATGGATCACGGCATGAGCATGGACATGACCCAGCCTGAAGGCGAGCACAACACGCACCAGGGTATGGAAGGCATGGACATGAGCCACGCGGAAACCGCTCACTAAGGGGCCGAGGAAGAAAATGTTCGGAAAATTGACATTGGATGCGGTGCCGTACCATGAACCCATTATCATGGTTACGATTGCTGCAATTATCATTGGTGGCGCGGCCTTAGTTGGCCTGATCACTTACTTCGGTAAGTGGAGCTACCTGTGGAACGAGTGGCTGACTTCGGTTGACCACAAAAAACTCGGCATCATGTACTGCATCGTCGGTATCGTCATGTTAATTCGTGGCTTTGCGGATGCAATCATGATGCGTAGCCAGCAGGCGCTTGCGTCTGCGGGCGAAGCCGGATTCCTGCCACCGCACCACTACGATCAGATCTTTACCGCTCACGGCGTTATCATGATCTTCTTCGTGGCGATGCCGCTGGTAATCGGTCTGATGAACGTTGTCGTTCCGCTGCAAATCGGCGCGCGCGACGTTGCGTTCCCGTTCCTGAACAACCTGAGCTTCTGGTTCACCGTTGTCGGCGTTATCCTGGTTAACCTGTCACTGGGTGTGGGCGAATTTGCTCAGACCGGCTGGCTGGCCTACCCGCCACTTTCGGGAATTGAGTACAGTCCGGGCGTGGGCGTTGACTACTGGATTTGGGCGCTTCAGCTCTCCGGTGTCGGTACCACCCTGACCGGTATTAACTTCTTCGTGACCATCCTGAAGATGCGTGCACCAGGTATGACGATGTTCAAGATGCCAGTATTTACCTGGGCATCTCTGTGCGCCAACGTCCTGATTATCGCGTCGTTCCCAATTCTGACCGTCACCATCGCGCTGCTGACCCTGGATCGCTATCTGGGTACCCATTTCTTCACGAATGATATGGGTGGCAACATGATGATGTACATCAACCTGATTTGGGCCTGGGGTCACCCGGAAGTGTACATCCTGGTTCTGCCGGTGTTCGGTGTGTTCTCCGAAATCGCTGCAACCTTCTCGCGTAAACGTCTGTTTGGTTACACCTCTCTGGTGTGGGCAACCGTGTGTATTACCGTCCTGTCGTTCATCGTCTGGCTGCACCACTTCTTCACCATGGGTGCGGGCGCCAACGTAAACGCCTTCTTCGGTATTACCACTATGATTATCGCGATCCCGACCGGGGTTAAGATCTTCAACTGGCTGTTCACCATGTACCAGGGCCGTATCCAGTTCCACTCAGCGATGCTGTGGACCATCGGCTTCATCGTGACCTTCTCCGTAGGTGGGATGACCGGCGTGCTGCTGGCGGTTCCGGGCGCTGACTTTGTCCTGCACAACAGTCTGTTCCTGATTGCGCACTTCCATAACGTTATCATCGGCGGCGTCGTCTTCGGCTGCTTCGCAGGTGTGACCTACTGGTGGCCAAAAGCGTTCGGTTTCACCCTGAACGAAAAATGGGGCAAACGCGCATTCTGGTTCTGGATCATCGGCTTCTTCGTGGCGTTTATGCCGCTGTACGTGCTGGGCTTCATGGGGATGACCCGTCGTCTGAGCCAGCAGATCGATCCGCAATTCCATCCGATGCTGATGATTGCAGCGGGCGGCGCCGCGCTGATTGCCTGCGGTATCCTGTGCCAGCTGATTCAGTACTACGTGTCTATCCGTGACCGTAACCTGAACCGCGACCTGACCGGTGACCCGTGGGGTGGCCGTACGCTGGAGTGGTCTACCTCTTCTCCACCTCCGTTCTATAACTTTGCCGTAGTGCCGCACATTCATGAGCGTGACGCATTCTGGGAAATGAAAGAAAAAGGTGAAGCGTACAAGCAACCTGAACATTACGAAGAGATCCATATGCCGAAAAACAGCGGTGCGGGCATCGTGATTGCCGCCTTCGCAACGGTATTTGGTTTCGCAATGATCTGGCACATCTGGTGGATGGCGATTGTTGGCTTCGCTGGCATCGTAATCAGCTGGATTGTGAAGAGCTTTGACGAGGACGTGGACTACTACGTACCAGTCCGTGAAGTTGAAAAGCTGGAAAACCAGCATTTTGACGAGATTTCTAAAGCGGGGCTGAAAAATGGCAACTGATACTCTGGCGCACTCGACTGCCCACGCGCATGAACATGCGCACCATGATACAGGACCGACGAAAGTCTTCGGTTTCTGGATCTACCTGATGAGCGACTGCATCTTGTTCTGCTGTCTGTTCGCAACCTATGCCGTTCTGGTGAACGGCACAGCAGGCGGCCCGACCGGTAAGGACATCTTTGAACTGCCGTTCGTTCTGGTTGAAACCGCACTGCTGTTATTCAGCTCCATCACCTACGGCATGGCGGCTATCGCCATGTACAAAAACAACAAAAGCCAGGTTGTTTCCTGGCTGGCGTTGACCTGGTTGTTTGGTGCTGGCTTTATCGGGATGGAAATCTATGAATTCCATCACCTGATTGCGGAAGGCTTTGGTCCGGATCGCAGTGGCTTCCTGTCAGCGTTCTTCGCGCTGGTCGGCACCCACGGTCTGCACGTGACCTCGGGTCTGATCTGGATGGCAGTGCTGATGTTCCAGATCTCCCGTCGCGGCCTGACCAGTACTAACCGTACCCGTATCATGTGCCTGAGCCTGTTCTGGCACTTCCTGGACGTGGTATGGATCTGTGTGTTCTCTGTTGTCTATCTGATGGGGGCGATGTAATGAGTCATTCTAACGATCATGGCGCTTCCCACGGCAGCGTAAAAACCTACATGACAGGTTTCATCCTGTCGATCATCCTGACGGTGATCCCGTTCTGGATGGTGATGAACGGTTCTGCATCTAAGCCGGTTATCCTGGGCGCAATCCTGGTGACCGCGGTGATTCAGATTCTGGTGCATCTGGTTTGCTTCCTGCACATGAACACCAAGTCCGATGAAGGCTGGAACATGACGGCCTTTATCTTTACCGTGATTATCATCGCTATCCTGGTAGTCGGTTCCATCTGGATTATGTGGAACCTTAACTACAACATGATGGTTCACTAAGAGCGGCGAGTATGTTTAAGCAATACCTGCAAGTCACGAAACCAGGCATCATCTTTGGCAACCTGATCTCCGTAATCGGAGGGTTCCTGCTGGCCTCTAAAGGCAGCATTGATTACACCCTCTTTATTTACACGCTGGTCGGTGTGTCACTGGTGGTTGCGTCCGGTTGTGTATTTAACAACTACATCGACATGGATATCGACAAGAAGATGGAAAGGACCAAAAATCGGGTGCTGGTTAAAGGCCTGATTGCTCCTTCCGTCTCGCTGGTGTACGCCACCTTGCTGGGTATTGCTGGCTTTATGCTGCTGTGGTTTGGTGCTAACCCGCTGGCCTGTTGGCTGGGGGTGATGGGGTTCGTGGTGTATGTAGGCGTCTACAGCCTGTATATGAAACGCCACTCCGTCTACGGCACGCTGATTGGTTCTCTCTCCGGCGCTGCGCCGCCGGTGATTGGCTACTGCGCCGTCACGAACGAGTTCGACAGCGGTGCGCTGATCCTGCTGGCTATCTTTAGCCTGTGGCAGATGCCGCACTCCTACGCCATCGCGATTTTCCGCTTTAAGGATTATCAGGCAGCGAACATTCCGGTTCTGCCGGTCGTGAAAGGCATCTCAGTTGCCAAAAACCACATCACGCTGTACATCATCGCTTTTGCCGTGGCAACGCTGATGCTCTCTCTGGGCGGTTACGCCGGATATAAATATCTGGTGGTAGCAGCTGCGGTGAGCGTCTGGTGGCTCGGCATGGCTCTGCGCGGTTACAAAGTGGAAGATGACAAGGTCTGGGCACGCAAGCTGTTTGTGTTCTCGATTGTCGCCATCACCTCCCTGTCCGTGATGATGTCCGTAGACTTCATGGTGCCAGATTCACAAAGCCTGCTGACGTACGTCTGGTAAGAAGACTGAAGTGAAAACGCCGGGTTTAACCCGGCGTTTTTTATTGGTACGGCGTAACCCCTTTCTTTAACAGTATATTGCCGTATTTCGCTGTCTCGCCTGTCACCACAATGGCGTACGCTTTCTGTGCCCGCGCATAAAACGCATAACGGTCAATACGCGTAATCCCCTCCCCTTCCGCCTCACCAAAGAGTGCGTTGCGATAGCGTGCTTCTACCTGTATATCGAGCGTATCCCCGTCGACAGGGGCCATCATCACCAGCGGTGGCGCATAGCTGTCGAGTTCAAACAGCGGTATCACCGCGGCCAGCAAATCGCTGATGAGCAGGCCATCTGCGCGGATCGTCTTTGGCCCCAGGCTGTGCGCGGGAAAGTGAGCGTCTGCAAAAATAATCTCGTCACCATGGCCCATCTCTGCCAGCGTTTTCAGCAGCTCGGGTGAAATCAGTGGGGATATCGTTTTAAGCACGGCTTTGTTCCTCAGGATAGAAATAACGGTAACGATAGTGGACCCGATCACGAGCAGCCTCAGCGCTGGCCGTTTCTCCGACGCCCCACCATCCGTACAAAGACGCCCCCAGCACGGTCGTATCTGCATCTTCAAGAACCTTCACCGGGATCCCAAGCGCATTGGACTTGAGCTGATTCCACAGCATATTGCGGCTACCTCCCCCCACCAGCAGGAGTTCACGCGCCTTAAATTGCGCGATCGCCTCCAGCGCCTGGAGTTTTTCTTGCAGATGCACCGTAAGTCCTTCCAGGGCTGCGCGGTAAAAATGGGCTGGCGTGGTGGTGAGCGTAACGCCCTGCCAGCCAGCGAGCGGAGAATCGAGCAACTGGGTATTCATCGTGACGCCATCCGCCCCGTACGGAATTGCCGCCGCCTGAGCCAGAATAGTGTCCCAGTTGACATCAGGCGACCAGAACAGCGCGCGGATCCACTCCAGTACGCCAGACGCCAGATATTGCATTCCCGGATTATAGAGCCCCGTCCGGCTATCCAGTTCGCAGGTCGCGCCCGGGTATTGCCCCAGTAAAGCGGTATCAACCTGCGAGGTGCGCGCCATTAAAATCTCCCAGGTTCCCGAAGAGAGAACCGGCTCATTAATTCCCGCACCGGCGCCAAAAAGGGCAAACTGCGTATCGTGCCCGGCGGAGATCACCGGCACACCGCGAGGCAATCCGAGTCTGGATGCAGCGTCGGGCTGCAGTTCACCCATCATCTCTCCGGGGGAAACCAGCGGCGGGAAAAGGGAATGAGGCACGCCGATCTTGCTTAAGATCGTTTCGCTGAAGCACCGCTGATGCAGATCGAACATCTGACTGGTACCGGCCATCGTGAGATCGGTCGTCATTTTTCCGGTCAGGCGATGGTTGATTAGCGAGGAGATAAAAAGCCAGGCGTGAGCACGCTGTAACAGATTGGGATGGTTGTCCTGAAGCCAGCCTAGCTTATACAACGTGTTGAAACTAAACTGCCCAACGCCGGTGATCTGCTGTAGTTCAGCCGGGGAGCACAAACGGGCAACCGCTTCCATCACCGGCACGGTTCGTGGACATTTCCAGCTGATGATCGGGTAAAGCAGTTCTCCCCGCTCATCTACCAGCGCGCCATCCACGCCAAAGGTCGTCACACTCATTCCGCACAGTTGATGCTTGCTCAGCACTGCGCTGATTTTCTGACAACAGACGGCAAAACGTTGCATGATGGCGTCGAGCGACCACTGGTGCCAGGCCGGATTTTCAGCGACACTTTCGCTTTCGTTCGCCACCGAGGCTCGCGCCACAATATTCCCTTCAGGATCCAGCGCAATGGCGCGCACGTTCGTCGCGCCACAATCGAGAACCAGAAAACATTTTTTCATTGCGGTCCCCACAGGCTGCCAGTCCGCCGGAGCAGGCTGGCAAACCGGCTTATTGTTTGTATAA
Organism: Enterobacter sp. CM29; assembly: GCF_013179605.1. Taxonomy (NCBI): domain Bacteria; kingdom Pseudomonadati; phylum Pseudomonadota; class Gammaproteobacteria; order Enterobacterales; family Enterobacteriaceae; genus Enterobacter; species Enterobacter sp. CM29. The sequence goes on from NZ_JABMCU010000076.1 coordinate 16,709, forward strand.
CGGTCCGTAATTTTCACAGGCGCGGTAATCCTGCCCTTCCGGATCCATACCGTGAGCGCCCCAGGCCGTCGGCCGATAAATCAGCGCCTCCGGTACGTTATGCATGCACACGGGAATGCGCAGCATGGACGCCATGGTGATGAAATCAGCACCGACGTGCCCGACGGTTAATACTCCGTGGTTAGCCCCCCAGTTCGCCATCACTGAATAGACGTCGCTGAACGGGCCTTTACCGGTCAGACGTGGGGCAAACCAGGTGGTGGGCCAGGTTGAATCGGTGCGCTTATTCAGAATGTCATGTACTTGTTCCGGCAGCTCAACACTCCAGCCTTCCGCTATCTGTAATACCGGGCCCACCCCCTTGATGAGGTTTACGCGGGTCATGGTAAATGGCACGCCACCTCGGGTGAGGAAGTTTGATGAGAAACCGCCCCCGCGAAAGTATTCATGCACCGCCGGACACCAGTGGGTTGCGGCCAGGCACGCGTTGGCTTCCTGCTCAGTAATGTCCCAGTGTGGTTTCAGGGTCGGTTTCCCCTCGGCGTCTTTCTGCTCCGCTGTACCGTCCAGTGCCGCCGAGCCGGAGTTGATCAGATGAATAATGCCCTGCTCAGCCCGTCCAGTGAGTTTCTGGCCGGTAACACGCTCAACCGACTCTGGCGACCAGTAGGTGCGCACGTCGGCAAAGATTTGCGCTGTACCGGTCATCAGATGTCCAAACAGCATTGCTACCCCGTTCAGGCTGTCATTTTCCGTCGCCACCACCAACGGCTGGCGAATACCGTTCCAGTCAAAGGAGCTGTTCAGCAGCGCCTCTGCGGTATCGCCATTTGGATACTGATCCGTCCAGTGGCGCTGTCCCTGGAACCCGGACGCGATGGCGTTATAGCCCAGAGATTCCTCCACGCGGCCCATCGCAGCGAGTTTTGGGTTACCCTGCATCATGTCGCGGATGCACATCGCCATCAGCAGACTCTCCCGCAGGATCGCGGCATTCTCCTGTTCATTGCGACGATACTGCTCCGCGTTTTTATCCTCGCCGAAACGGAAATGTGCTTGCGCCCAGTCCAGGGCCAGCTCAAGTTCTTGCTCGTCGTAAATCTTATGATCGATGCGGCGACGCAGTTCGGTCATATCCACCGCCTGCACCTTCATCCCCAGCCAGGATTCAAAGAAGTTGTGATCGACAATCGAGCCCGCAATCCCCATCGAGACCCCGCCCACCGACAGATAACTTTTCCCCTTCATGCTGGCGACCGCCAGGCCCGCGCGGGCGAAGCGCAACAATTTTTCTTCGACGTCTGCCGGGATGGTCTCGTCGCCCGCATCCTGTACATCGTGGCCATATATGGAAAACGCCGGGATCCCTTTCTGGTTATGCGCCGCCAGTGCCGCCGCGAGATATACTGCCCCCGGACGCTCGGTGCCGTTAAAGCCCCAGATCGCTTTCGGACGCAGCGGATCCATATCAATGGTTTCACTCCCGTAACACCAGCAGGGGGTGACGGTGATCGTCAGACCAACGTGGCACGTGCTGAACTTCTCTTCGCAAGCAGCGGCCTCCGCCATTCCGGCAATGCAGCTATCGGCAATCACGCACTCAACGGGCGTACCGCAGGGGTGGCGTAATTTTTCACTGAGTAGCGCCGCCGTGGCTTTCGCCATGTTCATGGTCTGCTCTTCCAGAGACTCGCGTACGCCCATTCGGCGGCCATCAATAACAGGTCGAATGCCAATACGGGGTAACGCTTTTATCGTTTTCATAGCCCTTCCTCACGTTGGTTAACCTATCCGTCTCAGGGGCATAGCCGTGAAAAAGCGCCCAGGCAGCGCCGTGAACGGAAAGTGGTGAAATTTGCTAACTCGAATTAGCTTAGGGTTCACACTAAAAATGAGACAAGATAAATGTGCAGGATCTGTGAGCAGTTTCACGATGAGAGGTCAAAATTCGATCAGTGTCAGGTATTACGATTCAGCAAAAACTAAACATATCGTTTAAATTCAATCAAATAACAAAATACCTTTGCACGACGTCACAATTTGAATACAAATGATTTGGCTAAATTATAACCCTAAAATAGCTTTTAAGGACGAAAGCTAAGTCGAGTTAGCTTATTAACTAAATCACTGTGGCTTGTGATTCATTGCCTTTCCAACACAGGAATTTTGCAATGTCAGAGACTCTTATTCAGATGACGTGCATTACCAAACGCTTTCCCGGCGTGCTGGCGCTGAATCAGGTTGATTTCGATTTACGCTGCGGCGAAGTTCATGCCCT
>NZ_JABMCU010000077.1:0-18971 GCF_013179605.1 Enterobacter sp. CM29
GGATGCTGCCAAGGGCCGCGATCAGACAGGTGGTAACAAAGACGGCGCTGGTGTCCATGCCAGCCACGCCCAGAATTTGCGGGTTAACGAAAACGATATAGACCATCGTCAGGAAGGTAGTAAAACCGGCGATCACTTCGGTGCGTGCCGTTGTGCCGTGCTCGCGCAGTTTGAACACGCGCTCAAGCAGCCCCTGACCAGATGTCTGGGTAGTGTGTTGTTGACTCATCATCAATTTCCGAACAAGGAGGGAAAATTCGTCGCTATCCTATACCAAAATGCGACAATAGTGGCGGTTACGGGATACTTTTTTCATTGATTTTGCTTATACGGCAACGATTGCGTCTCGTTAAACTGTCGTACGTAAACGTTAAACTTGTTAAAAGGGAAAGGCATGTCCGGAATTGAAGCGGTATTTTTCGACTGTGACGGTACGCTGGTCGACAGTGAGGTCATTTGTTCCCGCGCGTATGTCGCCATGTTCCAGGAATTTGGCATTACGCTCGATCTCGAAGAGGTGTTTAAACGCTTTAAGGGCGTGAAGCTGTACGAGATCATCGACATCATTAACGAAGAGCACGGGGTGGATCTGGCGAAAGCGGATCTGGAACCGGTGTACCGCGCCGAGGTCGCACGCCTCTTCGACGCCGAGCTGGAAGTTATCGCCGGCGCTAACGCGCTGCTGGATGCGATGACGGTGCCGATCTGCGTGGTCTCTAACGGCCCGGTCAGCAAAATGCAACATTCACTCGGCAAGCTGGACATGTTGCACCACTTCCCGGAAAAACTGTTCAGCGGCTACGATATCCAGCGCTGGAAGCCGGATCCGGCATTGATGTTCCACGCGGCGAAGGCGATGAACGTCAACGTGGAGAACTGCATCCTGGTGGATGACTCGTCTGCGGGCGCGCAGTCGGGGATTGAAGCGGGGATGGAGGTGTTTTACTTCTGCGCCGATCCGCACAACAAGCCGATCGATCATCCAAAAGTGACGACCTTTACAGACCTGGCGCAGCTGCCGGAATTGTGGAAGGCGCGCGGGTGGGATATTACTCGCTGAAAAAACAAAGCCGGATGGCGCTAACGCTTATCCGGCCTACAAGGATCGTAGGGCGGGTAAGCGATAGCGCCACCCGCCACACACATCACTCTTTCGGATCTTTACCCGCCAGCAGCTTGTCCAGCTCGTCGCCGCCCACGTGACGGAAATCCTGTCCCTTCACGAAGTAGAAGATGTATTCGCAAATGTTCTGGCAGCGGTCGCCAATACGCTCAATTGAGCGCGCGCAGAACAGCGCGGTCAGCACGCTTGGAATGGTACGGGAATCTTCCATCATGTAGGTCATTAGCTGACGCACTATGCCTTCGTATTCCTGGTCAACTTTCTTATCTTCACGGTAGATACGGACCGCTTCGTCCAGATCCATGCGCGCGAAAGCGTCCAGCACATCGTGCAGCATCTGCACGGTGTGGCGACCGAGAGACTCCAGGCTCACCAGCAGCGGCTGGTGCTGCTGGGAGAATTTCTCCAGCGCTGTGCGGCAGATTTTATCCGCCACGTCACCAATACGCTCCAGCTCGGCGATAGTTTTGATGATCGCCATTACCAGACGCAGGTCGCTCGCGGTTGGCTGACGCTTGGCAATGATGCGCACGCACGCTTCGTCGATGGCGACTTCCATCATATTGACGTTGTGATCGCCTTCGATAACGCGCTTCGCCAGCTCGCTGTCCTGGTTGTGCATTGCCGTAATCGCATCAGAAAGCTGCTGCTCGACCATGCCGCCCATGGTCATCACCTGGGTGCGAATGCTTTCCAGCTCTGCGTTAAACTGACCGGAAATGTGTTTATTAAGATTGAGGTTGTCCATGGTTTCTCCACATGCACTAAGGCAAATCAACCGTAGCGGCCAGTAATATAATCTTCGGTTTGTTTCTTCGCAGGACGGGTGAACAGCGCGTCCGTATCGCTGAACTCAATCAACTCGCCCAGGTACATAAACGCCGTGTGGTCAGAACAACGGGCAGCCTGCTGCATGTTGTGAGTGACGATCACCACGGTGTAATCCTGCTTCAGCTCGGTGATCAGCTCTTCGATACGCCCGGTTGAGATCGGGTCCAGGGCTGAGCACGGCTCATCCAGCAGCAAGACTTCCGGGCGAATGGCGATACCGCGCGCAATGCACAGACGCTGCTGCTGACCACCGGAGAGAGAGTACCCGCTCTGGTGAAGTTTATCTTTGGTTTCGTTCCATAATGCGGCCTTGGTCAATGCCCACTGCACGCGCTCGTCCATATCCGCACGGGAGAGCTTCTCAAACAGACGCACACCAAAGGCGATGTTGTCATAGATCGACATCGGGAACGGCGTGGGTTTCTGGAACACCATCCCCACTTTCGCACGCAGCAGGGCGATATCCTGGGTATTGGTCAGGATGTTGTCACCGTCCAGCAGAATTTCACCTTCTGCGCGCTGCTCCGGATAGAGCGAATACATTTTGTTAAAGGTGCGCAGCAGCGTGGATTTACCACAGCCAGACGGACCGATAAATGCCGTGACCTGGTTCTTCGCGATATCCAGGTTGATATTCTTCAGGGCATGGAATTTGCCGTAGTAGAAGTTCAAATCACGAACCTGAATCTTACCCGGGGCAGTATCAACCATACTCATTGACTCATTTCCTCATTCGGCGCCGCGATGTGCCGCGCCGTAAAAATTTAACCGTGTTTCTGCTTCGCGAAAATGACGCGCGCCAGAATGTTCAGCAACAGTACGCAAAGGGTGATGATCAGCACCCCGGCCCAGGCCAGCTGCTGCCATTCCGCGAATGGGCTCATCGCAAATTTAAAGATCGTCACCGGCAGGTTGGCGATCGGCTGCATCATGTCCGTACTCCAGAACTGGTTGGAGAGGGCGGTAAACAGCAGCGGTGCGGTTTCACCAGCGATACGGGCGATAGCCAGCAGGATACCGGTCATGATCCCCGAGACGGACGCTTTCAGGGTGATCGCCGAAATCATTTTCCATTTCGGCGTGCCCAGCGCGTAAGCCGCTTCACGCAGGCTGTCCGGCACCAGTTTCAGCATGTTTTCAGTGGTACGAATAACGATAGGCACCTGCAACAGCGCCAGCGCAATCACACCCGCCCAGCCGGAGAAGTGTTCCATTTGCGCCACCACGATGGTGTAAACAAACAGACCTACCACTATCGACGGGGCAGAAAGCAGAATGTCGTTAATAAAGCGGATGACTTCAGCGATCCAGGACTTGCGGCCATACTCCGCCAGATAGATACCCGCCATGATGCCCAACGGCGTACCGAAAACGGTCGCCCACAGGATCAGCAGGCCGCTGCCCGCCAGGGCGTTTGCCAGACCACCACCCGCCGTGTTTGGCGGCGGCGTCATCTCGGTGAACAGCGCCAGGGACATTCCATCAATACCACGGGTGATGGTGGACATCAGGATCCAGATCAGCCAGAACAGGCCGAACGCCATCGTGGCCATGGAAAGCGTCAGCGCAATGCGGTTTTTAATCCGGCGCTTTGACTGCATTTTGCGACGAGATTCCGCAAGCTGAGCGGTGTTTTGCATGTCGAGAGTCGCCATTAGCGTGCCCCCTCGTTTTTAGCCAGACGCATAATCATCAGCTTGGAGATAGCCAGCACAATAAAGGTAATAACAAACAGGATCAGACCCAGTTCCATCAGCGCTGCGACGTGCAGCCCGGATTCCGCTTCGGCAAATTCGTTCGCCAGCGCAGAGGTAATACTGTTCCCCGGCATGTAGAGCGACACGCTGTCGAGCTGGTAGGTGTTGCCGATGATAAAGGTCACCGCCATGGTTTCACCCAGCGCGCGGCCTAAGCCCAGCATGATGCCGCCGATCACCCCATTTTTGGTGAACGGAAGGACGATGCGCCAGATAACCTCCCAGGTGGTGCAGCCGATGCCGTAGGCCGACTCTTTCATCATCACCGGGGTTTGTTCGAAGACATCGCGCATGACCGCCGCAATGTACGGAATAATCATGATGGCGAGTATCACGCCAGCCGCCAGAATACCGATACCGAATGCCGGGCCAGAGAACAGGGCCCCCACAAACGGAACGGCGGAGAGAACATTACCCACCGGCTCCTGGAAGTACGTCGCAAACAGCGGAGCAAAGATAAACAGGCCCCACATGCCGTAAACGATACTTGGGATGGCCGCCAGCAGTTCAATGGCGATACCCAGCGGACGTCGCAGCCAGCCTGGTGCCAGCTCCGTCAGGAACAGGGCAATACCGAAGCTTACCGGCACCGCAATCAGCAGAGCGATAAAAGAGGTCACCAGCGTGCCGTAAATCGGCACCAGCGCACCGTAAATATCGTTCGGCGCATCCCACTCTTTGGTCCACAGGAAGGCGAAACCAAATTTTTGAATGCTCGGCCAGGAGGAGAAAATGAGGGACACGATTATGCCGCCCAGCAGCAATAGCACAATCAGCGCAGCCAGTTTCACCAGCGCGCTGAAAATCATGTCACCTTTTTTACCCGGAGGGTTAAATGCAGGCTTGGTTGCAGCCATAAATTACTCTTCTTTATGAGACGTCTTACGAATATGCCCGGTGGCGCTGGCGCTTACCGGGCCTACAGGATGAACCGTAGGGCGGGATCGCTGCGCGCCACCCGCCATCTTCGTCAAAAATATCCTGTTAGTACAGCGCTTTACCGCTGCTGTCTTTCACGTTGGTTTTCCATGCAGCACGGATCTGCTCAACCACGCTGTCTGGCAGGCTGGCGTAATCCAGGTCATTCGCCTGTTTGCCGCCGTTTTTGTATGCCCAGTCGAAGAACTTCAGCACTTCAGCACCCTGCTCAGGCTTCTTCTGCTCTTTGTGGACCAGAATGAAGGTGGTAGACGTGATAGGCCATGCATCGTCGCCTTTCTGGTTGGTCAGGTCCTGAGCGAAGGATTTGCTCCAGTCAGCGCCTTTTGCGGCGTTAGCGAAGTTCTCTTCGGTCGGGCTAACCGGTTTGCCGTCAGCAGAAACCAGTTTGGTGTAAGCCAGGTTGTTCTGCTTCGCGTAAGCGTACTCTACGTAGCCGATAGAGCCAGGCAGACGCTGTACGAAGGCAGCGATACCGTCGTTGCCTTTACCGCCCAGACCGGTTGGCCAGTTAACGGTAGAGCCGGAACCGACTTTAGATTTCCACTCTTCGTTCACTTTCGCCAGGTAGCTGGTGAACACGAAAGAGGTACCAGAGCCGTCAGCACGACGAACCACCGCGATATTCTGCGAAGGCAGCTTAACGCCCGGGTTCAGTTTCGTGATGGCTTCGTCATCCCATTTTTTGATTTTGCCCAGATAGATATCACCCAGGGTTTTGCCGTCCAGCACCAGCTCGCCTGATTTCAGGCCAGGGATGTTAACAGCCAGCACAACGCCGCCGATCACGGTCGGGAACTGGAACAGGCCTTCCTGATTCAGTTTCTCATCAGACAGCGGAGCGTCGGATGCGCCGAAATCAACGGTATTCGCGGTAATTTGTTTTACGCCACCGGAGGAGCCGATACCCTGATAGTTGACCTTGTTACCGGTCTCTTTCTGGTAGGTATCCGCCCATTTGGCATACACCGGCGCAGGGAAGGTTGCACCAGCGCCAGTCAGGCTTGCTGCTGCGAAAGCAGAGAAAGCGCTCAGAGATAAGGTCGCGGCGACAACAGTTGCGACAGTGGTACGCATAACTTTCATAATGTCTCCTGCAAGGATTTCGTAAATCATTGTTTAAGTGGCTACGATGAGCAAAATAGGACAAACAGGTGACAGATAAATGTACGAAATATGACAGTTTTATGACAAAGAAAATTTCACTTAAAATTAAGCAAAAATCCATAAATAAATCATAAACTTAATGATTATTATGACAGCTTGTTTTCAGTAATATTTTCTTTATGTGACACTGATAAAATAGCTGAAAATGACGGATTGTCATAAAAAAAGGCTCCACCGGATGGCGGAGCCTGGAAGGATTATTCTACGGTAACGGACTTCGCCAGATTTCGCGGCTGGTCAACGTCGGTGCCTTTGATCAGCGCGACGTGGTAAGCCAGCAGTTGCAGCGGTACGGTGTAGAAGATCGGCGCAATCACCTCTTCCACATGCGGCATCTCGATGATGTGCATGTTGTCGCTGCTGGCGAAACAGGCATCTTTATCCGCAAAGACGTACAGTACACCACCACGGGCGCGCACCTCTTCGATGTTAGATTTCAGTTTTTCCAGCAGTTCGTTGTTCGGTGCCACCACGATAACCGGCATATCCGCGTCGATCAGCGCCAGCGGACCGTGTTTCAGCTCGCCTGCCGCGTAGGCTTCCGCGTGGATGTAGGAGATCTCTTTCAGCTTCAGCGCGCCTTCCAGCGCGATAGGGTACTGATCGCCACGGCCCAGGAACAGAGCGTGGTGCTTATCAGAGAAATCTTCAGCCAGCGCCTCAATGCGCTTGTCCTGAGACAGCATCTGCTCAATACGGCTCGGCAGCGCCTGGAGACCGTGAACGATGTCATGCTCAACGGAAGCATCTTCGCCTTTCAGACGCGCCAGCTTCGCCACCAGCATCAGCAGAACGGTCAGCTGAGTGGTAAACGCTTTGGTGGAAGCGACGCCGATTTCGGTGCCCGCTTTAGTCATCAGCGCCAGATCGGATTCACGCACCAGCGAGGAGCCCGGTACGTTACAGATGGCCAGCGAACCCAGGTAACCCAACTCTTTAGACAGACGCAGCGCCGCCAGGGTATCGGCCGTTTCGCCAGACTGGGAAAGGGTGATCATCAGGCTGTTACGGCGCACAGCGGATTTACGATAGCGGAACTCAGATGCGATTTCGACGTCGCACGGCACGCCCGCCAGGGATTCAAACCAGTAGCGAGAGACCATACCGGAGTTGTAAGAGGTACCGCAGGCCACGATCTGAATGTGCTCGACTTTGCTCAGCATTTCGTTGGCATTGGCGCCCAGCTCGCTCAGATCCACTTCACCATGGCTGATGCGCCCGGTCAGGGTGTTTTTAATGGCGTTTGGCTGTTCGTAGATCTCTTTCTGCATGTAGTGACGATAAGCACCTTTGTCGCCCGCGTCGTATTGCAGGTTTGATTCGATTTCCTGGCGCTTAACCTGCTCGCCTTTCGTGTCGAATACGGTCACGCTGCGACGTGTCACCTCGGCAATGTCGCCCTCTTCCAGGAAGATAAAGCGACGGGTAACCGGCAGCAGCGCCAGCTGGTCGGAAGCGATAAAGTTTTCACCCATGCCCAGACCAATCACCATCGGGCTACCGGAACGCGCGGCCAGCAGCGTGGACGGGTCACGGGAATCCATGATCACCGTACCGTAAGCACCACGCAGCTGAGGGATAGCGCGCAGCACCGCATCACGCAGTGTACCGCCCTGTGCCAGCTCCCAGTGCACCAGGTGAGCAATTACTTCGGTGTCGGTTTCAGAGACGAAGGTATAGCCGCGCGCTTTCAGTTCTTCACGCAGCGGTTCGTGGTTTTCGATAATGCCGTTATGCACCACCACAATGTGTTCAGACACATGCGGGTGTGCGTTGCCTTCAGATGGCTCACCGTGAGTCGCCCAGCGGGTATGCGCAATACCGGTGCCACCGTGCAGCGGATGTTCCTCCGCCGCCTGGGCCAGCATCTGCACTTTACCGAGACGACGCAGACGGGTCATATGACCTTCTGCATCGACGACAGCCAGACCGGCTGAGTCATAACCACGGTATTCCAGACGACGTAAACCTTCGAGAAGGATTTCAGCAATATCACGCTGCGCAACTGCGCCAACAATTCCACACATAGTTAGATTCCTGATTATGGCGTTATGCCATGCGTTGTCGCTGACCTGTATTTGCCCTTTCCGGGCACCCCGAGCCTTGTAGAGAGTGGGGTTATTTTTATGGGTACTGCTGGTGGGGGGAGGATTATGTTATCCCCTCACCCCAGCCCTCTCCCCAAAGGGGAGAGGGTGAAAACCGCACCATTCAGTTCCCCTCTCCCCTATGGGGAGAGGGTCAGGGTGAGGGGTGTATATTGTCGTTACTTTTTCTTCACCGGGCGTTTCCAGCCCTGCTTACTGACCTGCGGAACGCGGCTTAACACCAGCTCGTTCTCGGCCACATCGCGCGTAACGGTTGTCCCGGCGGCAATGGTCACGCCTTTGCCCACGGTAACAGGCGCCACCAGCTGGGTATCGGAACCTACAAACACATCATCACCGATGATGGTTTTAAACTTATTGGCACCGTCATAGTTACAGGTAATCGTCCCTGCACCGATGTTCACGTTGTCGCCAATTTCCGCATCGCCCAGATAGGTCAGATGACCGGCTTTCGAGCCTTTACCGAGACGTGCTTTTTTCATTTCCACGAAGTTACCTACATGAGCGCCTTCCAGCAGCTCAGCGCCCGGGCGCAGACGCGCAAACGGGCCAATGGTACATGCCGCCTCAAGATGGGCATCTTCCACCACGCTGTACGGGCTGATTTCGCAGTCGTCACCGATCACGCTGTTTTTAATCACACAGCCGGTGCCGATTTTGACGCGGTTGCCCAGCGTGACGTTACCTTCCAGGATAACGTTAGTATCTATTTCAACGTCGCGCCCGTGGGTCAGCGTGCCACGCAGATCGAAACGCGCCGGATCGCGCAGCATAACGCCCGCCAGCAACAGTTTTTCTGCCTGCTCGGACTGGTAAATACGCTCCAGGCGTGACAGCTGTAGACGGTTGTTTACCCCGTCCGTTTCGCTGATACGCGCCGGATGAACGGCGGCAATCTCACGCCCTTCCTGGTACGCCATCGCAATGATGTCGGTGATGTAGTATTCACCCTGCGCGTTGTTATTATTGAGTTTAGACAGCCAGCGCTTCATATCCGCACCGTTCGCAATCAGGATGCCGGTGTTGATCTCCTGAATCTGACGCTGTTCGTCAGTGGCATCTTTATGCTCAACAATCCCGGTTACCTTGCCGTTTTCACGCGTAATGCGGCCATAGCCGGTTGGATCGTCCAGCACGACGGTTAACAACCCAATGCCACCCTGCGGTTTGGCTTCACGCAGGCGAGTGAGGGTTTCAACGGAGATCAGCGGGACGTCGCCGTAGAGCATCAGGATGTCTTCATCATCAGCGAAGAAGGGTGCAGCCTGCTGCATTGCATGACCCGTACCCAGCTGTTCTGCCTGTAGCACCCAGTTGAGATTGTCGTCACGCAGCGTTTTTTTCAGCAGATCGCCGCCATGTCCATAAACCAGATGCACCTGGCTGGCGCCTAATTCATTAGCTGCATCAATAACATGCTGCACCATTGGCTTTCCTGCCAGTGTGTGGAGCACTTTAGGCAGATCGGAATACATGCGGGTACCTTTGCCTGCGGCAAGGATCACCACGCTCATCGCACTGTTTAACATACGCATCCTGACGGTAGTTTGTGTGAGAAGTAAAAACGTTTGATGCTTAAAATTCTACATCTTTTTCATCATGAATTAAGGCCGAAAAAAAAAGCCAGCCTGGGATCCAGACTGGCTTTTGTGCTTTTCAAGCCGGTGTTACATCGCTTTTTTGGTCAACTCGATAACGCGCAGTTTCGCGATCGCTTTGGCCAGCTCCGCAGACGCCTGAGCGTAATCCACGTCACCATGAGAGCTGCTAATGTGCTCTTCAGCCTTACGCTTCGATTCCAGGGCTCGCGCTTCGTCGAGATCCTGGCCACGAATAGCGGTATCGGCCAGAACGGTCACACTGCCTGGCTGCACTTCAAGAATGCCGCCGGACAGATAGATAAACTCTTCATGACCGAACTGTTTAACGATGCGGATCATACCAGGCTTAATGGCGGTGAGCAGCGGTGCGTGACCCGGGAAAATACCCAGTTCACCTTCACTACCCGTTACCTGGATTTTCTCGACCAGACCAGAGAACATTTGTTGCTCTGCGCTGACGACGTCCAGGTGGTAAGTCATTGCCATATCACCCTCCGATTAAGGCGTTAAAGTTTTTTGGCTTTTTCCACGGCTTCTTCGATGGAACCAACCATGTAGAACGCCTGCTCTGGCAGGTGATCGTATTCGCCTTCCATGATGCCTTTAAAGCCACGGATGGTGTCTTTCAGGGAAACGTATTTACCTGGAGAACCGGTGAATACTTCCGCAACGAAGAACGGCTGGGACAGGAAGCGCTGGATCTTACGCGCACGTGCTACCACCAGTTTGTCTTCTTCAGACAGTTCATCCATACCCAGGATGGCGATGATGTCTTTCAGTTCCTGGTAACGTTGCAGCAGGGACTGTACGCCACGCGCGGTGTCGTAGTGTTCCTGGCCAACAACCAGTGGATCCAGCTGACGGCTGGTAGAGTCCAGCGGGTCAACGGCCGGGTAGATACCCAGAGACGCGATCTGACGGCTCAGTACCACGGTTGCATCTAAGTGAGCAAAGGTGGTGGCTGGAGATGGGTCAGTCAAGTCATCCGCAGGTACGTATACCGCCTGAACGGAGGTGATAGAACCAGTTTTGGTAGAGGTGATACGTTCCTGAAGAACACCCATCTCTTCCGCAAGCGTAGGCTGATAACCTACCGCTGAAGGCATACGACCCAGCAGTGCAGATACTTCAGTACCGGCCAGGGTGTAACGGTAGATGTTATCAACGAACAGCAGAACGTCACGGCCTTCGTCACGGAACTTCTCAGCCATCGTCAGGCCAGTCAGCGCAACGCGCAGACGGTTTCCTGGTGGCTCGTTCATCTGGCCGTAAACCAGGGATACTTTATCCAGAACGTTGGAGTCGGTCATTTCGTGGTAGAAGTCGTTACCCTCACGAGTACGTTCACCAACACCCGCAAACACGGAGTAACCGGAGTGCTCGATCGCGATGTTACGGATCAGCTCCATCATGTTTACGGTTTTACCTACACCCGCACCACCAAACAGACCAACTTTACCGCCCTTCGCGAACGGGCACATCAGGTCGATAACTTTGATGCCGGTTTCCAGCAGTTCCTGAGAGCTGGACAGCTCTTCGTAGGAAGGTGCCGCGCGGTGGATAGCCCAACGCTCTTCTTCACCGATGTCGCCTTTCATGTCGATTGGTTGACCCAATACGTTCATGATACGACCCAGTGTTGCTTTACCTACCGGGACTTCGATCGGGTGCTCAAGGTCTTTCACTTCCAGACCACGACGCAGACCGTCGGAAGAACCCATGGCGATGGTACGCACGATACCGCCGCCGAGCTGCTGCTGAACTTCCAGCACCAGGCTCTCGTTACCATTTTGTACCTCAAGCGCGTCGTACACGCGTGGTACGGCGTCCTGAGGGAACTCGACGTCCACCACGGCGCCGATTACCTGGACAATCTTTCCAGTAGCCATCTTGAATCCTCTACGTAATTCGTAAACCTGGTTAAACCGCGGCGGCCCCCGAGACGATCTCGGTGAGTTCCTGAGTAATGCTGGCCTGACGAGCTTTGTTGTAAACCAACTGCAGCTCTTTAATCAGGCTGCCGCCATTATCGGTCGCGGCTTTCATCGCCACCATTCGTGCGGCCTGCTCGCTGGCCAGGTTTTCTACAACGCCCTGATAAACCTGAGATTCAACGTAACGACGCAGCAGGGTATCCAGCAGCGGTTTCGGATCGGGTTCATACAGGTAATCCCAGGCTTTCTGTTTAAGCTCGTCATCTTCTGATGCCGGTAACGGCAGCATCTGAGTGAGCGTAGGCACCTGAGACATGGTGTTAATAAATTTGTTGCTGACAACGTACAGTCTGTCCAGACGGCCTTCATCGTAGGCCTGCAACATCACTTTAACCGGGCCGATCAGTTCGGACAGGGACGGGTTATCACCCATACCGGTCACCTGAGCGACAATGTTGCCACCAACGGAGTTAAAGAAAGAGACGCCTTTAGAGCCAATCAGTGCCAGATCGCACTGAACGCCTTTATCGGACCAGCCTTTCATATCCGCCAGCAGTTTTTTGAACAGGTTAATGTTCAAGCCGCCACACAGACCACGGTCAGTCGACACCACCAGGTAGCCCACGCGCTTAACGTCGCGTTCTTCCAGGTAAGGGTGCTTATATTCCAGATTACCGTTTGCAAGGTGACCAATCACTTTGCGCATGGTCTCTGCATAAGGACGGCTGGCCGCCATGCGATCCTGCGATTTACGCATTTTGGAAGCGGCGACCATCTCCATCGCTTTAGTGATCTTTTGCGTGTTCTGGACGCTTGCGATCTTACTACGTATCTCTTTTGCGCCGGCCATGAGCTTCTCCTCAATGCCAGACGGCTTGTCCTGAGACAAGCCGCCGGACGATTACCAGGATTGGGTTGCTTTGAAGGAATCGAGGATAGCTTTCAGCTTGCCTTCGATTTCGTCGTTATAGCCACCGGTCTGGTTGATCTCTTGCATCAGCGGAGCGTGATCACGGTCGACGTAAGCCAGCAGAGCGGCTTCGAAGCTACCGATTTTCGCCAGTTCCACATCTTCGAGGTAACCGCGTTCAGCCGCGAACAGTACCAGGCCCTGCTGAGCAACAGACATTGGCGCGTACTGTTTCTGCTTCAGCAGCTCGGTCACTTTCTGACCGTGGCTCAGCTGTTTACGGGTTGCTTCGTCCAGATCGGATGCGAACTGAGAGAACGCAGCCAGTTCACGATACTGTGCCAGCGCGGTACGGATACCACCGGACAGCTTCTTGATGATCTTGGTCTGAGCAGCACCACCCACACGGGATACGGAGATACCCGGGTTAACCGCCGGACGAATACCGGAGTTAAACAGGTTGGTTTCCAGGAAGATCTGACCATCGGTAATGGAGATTACGTTGGTCGGAACGAACGCAGAAACGTCACCCGCCTGGGTTTCAATGATCGGCAGAGCGGTCAGAGAACCTGTTTTACCCTTCACTTCACCTTTGGTGAAGTTCTCGACGTATTCCGCATTAACGCGGGAAGCACGCTCCAGCAGACGAGAGTGGAGGTAGAATACGTCGCCCGGGAATGCTTCACGTCCTGGTGGACGACGGAGCAGCAGGGAAACCTGACGATAAGCAACAGCCTGTTTAGACAGGTCATCGTATACGATCAGCGCATCTTCACCGCGGTCACGGAAGTATTCGCCCATTGCGCAACCAGCGTATGGTGCCAGGTATTGCAGTGCAGCAGATTCAGACGCGGTAGCTACCACAACGATGGTGTTAGACAGTGCGCCGTGCTCTTCCAGTTTACGAACCACGTTGGAAATGGTGGACGCTTTCTGGCCGATAGCCACGTACACACATTTGATGCCGGAATCACGCTGGTTGATGATGGCGTCGATTGCCATCGCGGTTTTACCGGTCTGACGGTCACCGATGATCAGTTCACGCTGACCACGACCGATTGGGATCATGGCATCAACGGACTTATAACCCGTCTGCACTGGCTGATCAACGGACTGACGGTCGATAACGCCTGGTGCGATAACTTCGATTGGAGAGAAGCCATCGTGCTCAACCGGACCTTTACCGTCGATTGGCGCACCCAGGGTGTTAACAACGCGACCCAGCAGGCCACGGCCAACCGGCACTTCCAGAATACGGCCAGTACACTTAACCTTCATGCCTTCGGCAAGGTCAGCGTATGGACCCATCACAACGGCACCTACGGAGTCGCGCTCCAGGTTCAGTGCGATAGCGTAACGGTTACCCGGCAGGGAAATCATCTCACCCTGCATACAATCGGCCAGGCCGTGGATGCGGATAACACCGTCACTTACAGAAACAATAGTACCTTCGTTGTGAGCTTCACTCACAACACTGAACTGAGCAATGCGCTGCTTGATCAGTTCGCTGATTTCGGTGGAATTCAGTTGCATGCTCCAGTCCCCTTAAGACTGCAAGACGTCTGCAAGGCGCTCAAGACGGCCGCGTACGCTGCCATCAATGACCATATCACCCGAACGGATGATTACGCCTGCCATTACAGACTTATCGATTTTGCAATTCAGCTTAACTTTGCGTGACAGACGTTTTTCCATCGCGGCGGTGATTTTCGCAAGCTGTTCATCACTCAGTTCAGTCGCGGAAGTTACTTCAACTTCAGCGGTAGCTTCACTAAGGGCACGTAAGTGCTCAAACTGCTCGAGAACATCCGGGAGCACACGGAGACGACCATTTTCCGCCATCACCTTAATCAGGTTCTGGCCGTTGGCATCCAGTTGCTCTCCGCACACGGCGATAAACGACGCGGCGAGGGTTTCAGGCGCTAACGCACCAGAAAGCAACTCGGCCATTTGTTCGTTTTTCGTCACCTCAGCGGCAAACGCCAGCATATTCTGCCAGCGATCGACATTTTGGTGTTCGACAGCAAAGTCAAAAGCTGCTTTGGCGTAGGGGCGAGCTACCGTAACAAATTCAGACATCAGCCCCTCCCTCCTTACAGTTCAGCGACAAGTTTGTCCACGATGTCGCTGTTAGCAGCTTCATCCACGGAACGTTCGATGATCTTCTCGGCGCCAGCAACAGCCAGAATCGCAACCTGCTTACGCAGTTCTTCACGAGCACGTTTACGCTCAGCTTCAATTTCAGCCTGAGCCTGTGTCACGATCTTAGTACGTTCCTGTTCTGCTTCAGCTTTGGCTTCGTCCAGGATCTGAGAACGGCGTTTGTTAGCCTGTTCAATGATTACCTGAGCTTCAGCTTTCGCTTTTTTCAGCTGGTCTGTCGCGTTGGCCTGTGCAAGGTCCAAATCTTTCTTAGCGCGTTCTGCGGAAGCCAGACCGTCAGCAATTTCTTTCTGACGTTTTTCGATGGCAGCCATTAAAGGCGGCCATACATACTTCATGCAGAACCAGACAAAGAGAATAAACGCGATGGCCTGGCCGAGGATTGTTGCGTTCATGTTCACAGCACAATACCTCTTAAATTTCTGTGGCTTGGGGTTTTAAAACAACTACTACGCGACAGCAAACATCACGTACAGACCCAGACCTACAGCGATCATTGGGATTGCATCCACCAGACCCATAACGATAAAGAACTGAGTACGCAGCAGAGGAATCAGATCAGGTTGACGCGCTGCGCCTTCCAGGAATTTGCCCCCGAGGATGCCGATACCGATCGCAGCACCGATAGCCGCCAGACCCATCATCACAGCGGCAGCCATGTACAGCAGATCCATATTCAGGTTTTCCATGACAGTCTCCAGTTTGTTTCAATTAAAACGTAGTAGTGTTGGTAAAAAATCAGTGCTCTTCAGACGCCATCGACAGATAGACGATCGTCAGAACCATGAAGATAAAGGCTTGCAGCGTAATGATCAGGATGTGGAAAATGGCCCATGGCACATTCAGAATCCACTGTGACCACCACGGCAGAAGACCCGCGATCAGAATGAAAATCAGCTCACCCGCATACATGTTGCCGAACAGTCGCAGACCCAGTGAAACAGGTTTGGACAGCAGGCTAACGCCTTCCAGGATCAGGTTGACCGGAATAAACGCCCAGTGGTTGAACGGCTGCAAGGTAAGCTCTTTCACAAAGCCGCTTACGCCTTTCATTTTGATGCTGTAGAAAAGAATCAGGATAAATACGCCCAGCGCCATCGACAGGGTGATGTTCACGTCGGCAGACGGAACCACGCGCAGTGCAGGCAGACCGAAGACATGCTCGCCGATCCACGGCAGGAAATCGATAGGCAGAAGGTCCATCAGGTTCATCAGGAAGACCCAAACGAACACGGTCAGGGCCAGCGGAGCAATCAGCTTGCTCTTACCATGGTACATGTCTTTGACGCTGCCATGGACGAAGCCGATGATCATCTCGATGAACGTCTGGAATTTCCCTGGAACACCGCTGGTCGCTCGTTTAGCAACACCGCGGAACATGGCCAGGAACAGAAGACCCAAAACCACCGAGAAGAACATGGAGTCGATGTTGATCGTCCAGAAGGTGGCCGGGGGGTTATGTGGATCCACCAGCGAGAATGTACGCAGGTCCAGCTGAAGGTTATTCAGATGGTGACCTATGTAATCCTGCGGCGTCATATTTTCTGAAGCCATGATGCCTTTTACCCTTTGTTATTGATTACAGCTGGAGCCAGAACTTGTACCACCAGCACCAAAACCCACGTTGCTATCAGCGGCATGAATACCACTTTCAAAACCGCCAGCGCCATCACCAGTAGAGCAAAGGTCAGCAACACCTTACACACTTCGCCGAGAGCGAAGGACCAGGCCACGCGGCCTTTGGCGGGTGTATGCGCCTGATGACGCCAGGCAAAAATCATAAACAACACGTTTGGCAGAACCACCGCCAAACCCCCGCACACGGCGGAGATGCCCCAGAAGGGGTCTTTGAGGCTAAACAGCAGTCCACTTGCTATCACAGCCAGAAACTGAATGAACAGAAGCTTACGAGCAACGTTTCTACTCAAGAGCGACACAGACATCACGTTTTTACTCCTGCTCCCTTCGAGGTATGCCGCGTGTCGTATAAAACGTCCTTTAAGGCTCAGAGTCAAGCATCAAAAAGCGGTCAAATTATACGGTGCGTACCCGTGATTTCAAACATTAAGTAGCGAAAAGGTGAATAAATGTTTAAATATTTTTCCCCAGTCCTATTTTTCAACTTTTGAACTCAGTGCCAACCTTCAGGCAAAACTGCAAACAGCGCGGAAACGTTGGTGATAAAGCGTGCACGAGATCACAAAATACACATTTGCGATAAAGTGGTATTTATCAAAGACGTAAAACGATTTATTTCATCCGATTGAAATTAAAGCAAAAAAATCGCAACTATTTTTAAAACAGAGCCGTATACAACAAAAACCTTTTATTGACATTCTTAATAAATATTTAACATCTCATTCTTGTTGCCTTTACCCATTTTTAGCAGGCTGATATTTTCATGGTTGACTATCTTCAGGGTGAACGAATCACTTCAGGTTAACCATAAGAAAATCCATGGTGACAACAAGGTTAAATTAACTACGGCCAAATCAGACTGGATGTGCTGCTTTTTAACACCATCAGAACAGCACAAATTCCACATTTTTTATTAATTTTTTAAAATGTGTTTGGCTTAATTATCACCAGATGACGCTCACCTTCGAGCTGAGGGATCTGGAGTTTTTCAATGGATTCCACTGCAAAACCGTCCGGAAGCTGCTCTATTTCGTCCCCCGGAAGTTGCCCTTTCAGCGCATAAAAACGGCCCTTATCCGCCGGCAGGTGTTTGCACCAGCTCACCATGTCATTGAGTGAGGCAAACGCGCGGCTGATAACGCCGTCAAACGGTGGCTCTGCCGGGAACTCCTCTACCCTGCTCTGCACGGGCGTGATGTTTTCCAGCTTCAGCTCATGCTGAACCTGTCGTAAAAAGCGTACGCGCTTGCCCAGACTGTCCAGCAGCGTGAAATGACTCTCCGGTCGAACAATAGACAACGGAACGCCCGGCAAGCCCGGACCGGTGCCCACGTCGATAAAACGTTCACCGGTTAGATACGGCGCCACAACGATGCTATCGAGAATATGGCGAATCAGCATCTCGTTGGGATCGCGTACGGAGGTGAGGTTGTACGCTTTATTCCATTTGTTCAGCATATCGACATAGGCCACCAGCTGATTTTTCTGGTGATCGGTGAGCGAAATACCTGCCTGTTCCAGCAGACGAGAGAGTTTATTGAGCACGGTGGATACCTGTTGAGAGATTTTTCGCCCGGTGGCGCTGCCGCTTACCGGGCCTACGATTAAGTAGGGCGGGTAAGCGAAGCGCCACCCGCCAAAAGCAATGTTAATTACGCGCTGCGGCGCAGCATACCCTGCTTTTTCAGCCACACCAGCAGAATCGAAATCGCGGCAGGTGTGACACCGGAGATACGTGAGGCCTGGCCAATCGACACAGGTTTGTGATCGTTCAGCTTAGCGATCACTTCGTTGGAAAGCCCCGTCACCTGACGATAGTCCAGCATTTCCGGCAGCAGCGTATTTTCGTTGCGCTGCTGTTTTTCGATCTCATCCTGCTGACGCGCGATGTAACCTTCGTATTTCACCTGAATCTCGACCTGTTCAGCCGCTTCAGCGTCTTCAAGGCCCGGTGCGAACGCGGTCAGTTTGACCAGATTCTCGTAGGTGACTTCAGGACGGCGCAGCAGATCTTCACCACTGGCTTCGCGCGAAAGCGGCGCAGTTAAGTGAGCGTTCACTTCAGCAGCAGTTTCCGCCTGCGGATTCACCCAGGTGGTTTTCAGGCGCTGACGTTCCTGTTCGATACGCTCCAGCTTCTCGTTGAAGCGCGCCCAGCGTTCGTCATCCACCAGACCCAATTCGCGGCCCACCTCGGTCAGACGCAGATCGGCATTGTCTTCGCGCAGCATCAGGCGATATTCCGCACGAGAAGTAAACATGCGGTACGGTTCTTTGGTCCCCAGCGTGCAGAGATCGTCGACCAGAACACCCAGGTAAGCCTGAGAACGCGCCGGTGCCCAGCCCTCTTTCTCGGCAGAGAAGCGAGCGGCGTTCAGACCGGCCAGCAGCCCTTGTGCGGCAGCTTCTTCGTACCCGGTGGTGCCGTTAATCTGGCCTGCGAAGAACAGACCCTGGATGAATTTGCTTTCCAGCGTCGGCTTCAGGTCACGCGGATCGAAGAAATCGTACTCAATAGCGTAGCCAGGACGAACGATCTTCGCGTTTTCCATCCCCTGCATTGAACGCACAATCTGCATCTGCACGTCGAACGGCAGGCTGGTGGAGATGCCGTTCGGGTAAATTTCGTTCGAGGTCAGCCCTTCAGGTTCGAGGAAGATCTGATGCTGGTTACGATCGGCAAAGCGCATCACTTTATCTTCGATCGACGGGCAATAACGTGGGCCGATCCCTTCGATCACGCCGGCGTACATTGGGCTGCGATCGAGGTTATTGCGGATCACGTCATGGGTTTTTTCAT
>NZ_JABMCU010000078.1:0-18864 GCF_013179605.1 Enterobacter sp. CM29
GCCGTGACGCGGAGCAAATCTGCGTTGGTAAACGTGCCGGCGAGCACTCCGTGCCGCAGCACGACACCAATCAAATGCTGATTGCCGCCGCGAAAGCGGGCAAGACCGTGGTGCGCCTGAAAGGGGGCGACCCGTTTATCTTCGGCCGTGGTGGCGAGGAGTTGCAGGCGGCAGCCGAAGCGGGCGTCCCGTTCCAGGTGGTCCCCGGCATTACGGCGGCGTCTGCCGTCACGGCCTACGCCGGTATTCCGCTGACCCATCGTGATTACGCCCAGAGCGTGACCTTTGTGACCGGGCACTACAAAGCCGACAGCACGCCGTTTGACTGGTCGCATCTCGCCCAGAGCCGACAAACGCTGGCGATTTATATGGGCACGATGAAAGCGGCAGACATCAGCGAACAGCTTATTCAGCACGGTCGCGATGCGGCGACGCCGGTAGCAGTGATCTCCCG
Organism: Enterobacter sp. CM29; assembly: GCF_013179605.1. NCBI lineage: Bacteria > Pseudomonadati > Pseudomonadota > Gammaproteobacteria > Enterobacterales > Enterobacteriaceae > Enterobacter > Enterobacter sp. CM29. The sequence continues at coordinate 455 of NZ_JABMCU010000078.1, forward strand.
CGGGACACGCGACGATCAGCATGTCGCCATCGGCACTTTACAAGACCTTGCAACCCTGGCGAAAGACGCCCCGATGCCCGCCCTGATCGTGGTGGGAGAAGTGGTGCAGTTGCACAGCTCGCTCGCCTGGTTCCAACACACAACCGACACAGAAGGCTTCGGCGCTTCTGTTGTAAATTTGGCTTAAGGAACGGTTATGGACCAAAAACGACTTACTCACCTGCGGCAGCTCGAAGCGGAAAGTATCCACATTATCCGCGAAGTGGCCGCCGAGTTCTCTAACCCGGTGATGATGTACTCCATCGGTAAAGATTCCAGCGTCATGCTGCACCTGGCGCGTAAAGCGTTTTATCCGGGAACGCTGCCGTTCCCGCTGCTGCATGTGGATACCGGCTGGAAATTCCGCGAGATGTACGAGTTTCGTGACCGTACCGCCAAAGCCTACGGCTGCGAGCTGCTGGTGCACAAAAACCCGGAAGGGGTGGCGATGGGCATCAACCCGTTCGTGCACGGCAGCGCCAAGCATACCGATATCATGAAAACCGAAGGGCTGAAGCAGGCGCTGAATAAATACGGTTTTGATGCGGCCTTCGGCGGCGCGCGGCGTGACGAAGAGAAATCCCGCGCCAAAGAGCGTATCTACTCTTTCCGCGACCGCTTCCACCGCTGGGACCCGAAAAACCAGCGTCCGGAGCTGTGGCACAACTACAACGGCCAGATAAACAAGGGCGAAAGCATTCGCGTCTTCCCGCTCTCCAACTGGACCGAGCTGGATATCTGGCAGTACATCTATCTGGAAAATATTGAGATCGTTCCGCTGTATCTGGCAGCAGAGCGCCCGGTCTTGGAGCGCGACGGCATGCTGATGATGATCGACGACGATCGCATTGATTTACAGCCGGGTGAAGTGATCAAAAAACAGATGGTCCGTTTCCGTACTCTCGGCTGCTGGCCGTTGACCGGCGCGGTGGAATCCAGTGCGCAGACGCTGCCGGAGATCATCGAGGAGATGCTGGTGTCGACCACCAGTGAGCGACAGGGCCGCGTGATTGACCGCGACCAGGCAGGCTCCATGGAGCTGAAGAAACGTCAGGGTTATTTCTAAGGAGCCGCCATGAATACGACTATTGCCCAACAAATTGCCGATGAAGGCGGCGTAGAAGCTTATCTGCACGCCCAACAGTACAAAAGTCTGCTGCGATTCCTGACCTGCGGCAGCGTTGATGACGGGAAAAGTACCCTGATTGGTCGTCTGCTGCACGACACGCGACAAATTTACGAAGATCAGCTCTCTTCCCTGCACAATGACAGTAAACGCCACGGCACCCAGGGCGAAAAACTCGACCTGGCGCTGCTGGTGGACGGCTTGCAGGCGGAGCGCGAGCAGGGCATTACCATTGATGTCGCCTATCGCTACTTCTCTACCGAAAAGCGCAAATTTATTATCGCCGACACCCCGGGGCATGAGCAGTACACCCGTAACATGGCGACCGGCGCGTCCACCTGTGACCTGGCGATCCTGCTGATGGACGCCCGTAAAGGCGTGCTGGATCAGACGCGTCGTCACAGCTTTATCTCTACGCTGCTGGGGATCAAACACCTGGTGGTGGCGGTGAACAAAATGGATCTGGTGGACTACAGCGAAGCGCGATTCGACGAGATCCGCCAGAGCTACCTGACCTTTGCTGAACAGCTGCCGGGCAACCTCGATATTCGCTTTGTGCCGCTGTCGGCGCTGGAAGGGGATAACGTCGCCTCTCAGAGCGCGAACATGCCGTGGTACAGCGGCCCGACGCTGCTGGAGGTGCTGGAAACCGTTGAAATTCAGCGCGTGGTTGAGACCCAGCCGATGCGCTTCCCGGTGCAGTACGTAAACCGTCCGAACCTCGATTTCCGCGGCTTCTCCGGCACCCTTGCGTCCGGCTCGGTCAACGTGGGCCAGCGCGTGAAGGTGCTGCCGTCCGGCGTGGAATCGACCATTGCCCGTATCGTCACCTTTGATGGCGATCTGGACGAAGCAGGGGCAGGTGAAGCAGTAACCCTGGTGCTAAAAGACGAGATTGACATCAGCCGCGGCGATCTGCTGGTCGACGCGCAGGAAACGCTGGCGGCGGTGCAGGGCGCATCCGTGGACGTGGTGTGGATGGCGGAACAGCCCCTGACCGCAGGCCAGAGCTATGACATTAAAATTGCCGGCAAGAAAACCCGCGCCCGCGTGGACGGCATTCAGTTCCAGGTGGACATCAACAACCTGACCCACCGTGACGTGAGCGAGCTACCGCTGAACGGCATCGGTCTGGTGGATCTGACCTTCGACGAGCCGCTGGTGCTGGATCCGTATCAGCAGAATCCGGTGACGGGCGGGCTGATCTTTATCGACCGCCTGACCAACGTCACCGTCGGCGCCGGGATGGTCCGTGAACCAAACACGCAGGCTACCGTGGCCTCTGAGTTCAGCGCGTTTGAACTTGAGCTGAATGCGCTGGTGCGTAAACACTTCCCGCACTGGGGCGCACGCGATTTGCTGGGAGGCAAGTAATGGCTGCCCATGATGAGAACGTCGTCTGGCATCCTCATCCGGTCACCGTCGCCCAGCGCGAACAGCTCCACGGTCACCGTGGGGTTGTGCTGTGGTTTACCGGGCTGTCTGGCTCCGGTAAATCCACGGTGGCAGGCGCGCTGGAAGAAGCGCTGCATCAGCAGGGAGTGAGCACCTACCTGCTGGACGGCGACAACGTGCGTCACGGCCTGTGTAGCGATTTAGGGTTCAGCGATGAAGACCGTAAAGAGAACATTCGCCGGGTGGGAGAAGTCGCCAGCCTGATGGCGGATGCCGGGCTGGTGGTGCTGACGGCGTTTATCTCACCGCACCGCGCCGAACGTCAGATGGTGCGTGAGCGCGTGGGCCGGAATCGCTTCATTGAAGTGTTTGTGGATACGCCGCTGGCAATCTGCGAAGCGCGCGATCCGAAAGGGCTGTATAAAAAAGCCCGCGCGGGAGAGCTGCGAAACTTCACCGGTATTGACTCGGTTTACGAAGCGCCTGAATCCCCTGAGATTCATCTGGAAGGTCAACAATTGGTAACAAATTTAGTAAGCCAATTATTAGACCTGCTCAGACGGGACGATATTATCAGATCCTGAGACGGTATCGTTCGGGAGCTGTCTTCCCGAGCGATGAGTCACGGTCACAGGATTAGCTATGCGCAACAGTGAAAACTACATGATTACCACCGGGTCGGAACCGTTAACGACCGACGACGAGACGACCTGGTCCTTCCCTGGGGCGATTGTCGGCTTTGTGTCGTGGCTACTGGCGCTGGGTATCCCGTTCTTGATCTACGGTGGAAACACCCTCTTTTTCTTCCTCTATACCTGGCCTTTCTTCCTCGCGCTGATGCCCGTTGCGGTTGTGGTGGGCGTGGCGCTGCACTCCCTTTTCAACGGCAAGCTCCTGTATAGTACGCTCATCACTATCGCCACCGTTGTGGTCATCTTTGGCCTGCTGTTTTTATGGCTGATGGGCTAACTTACGGCATAATTAAAACCCCGCAGTAGAGTCCAGCGGAAAGTTATGGGATGATGATGCCGTTTTTTCAGGGGGCAGGATGGGTAAACTAACGCTGCTGTTGCTGGCTTTGCTGGTCTGGCTGCAATATTCGCTGTGGTTCGGCAAAAACGGACTGCACGACTACAGCCGGGTGAGCGATGACGTCGCGGCACAGCAGGCGACAAACGCCAAACTTAAAGCGCGTAACGATCAACTTTTTGCTGAAATTGATGACCTCAATGGCGGCCAGGAGGCGATTGAGGAGCGCGCACGCAATGAACTTAGTATGACTAAGCCGGGCGAAACGTTTTATCGCCTGGTTCCGGATGCGTCTAAACGCAATCAGGGCTCCGCACAAAACAATCGATAATCAGGCCCAGGATTACGACATGGCAGCAACTTTTTCGGACGTCTGTGCCGTGGTGCCGGCCGCAGGTTTTGGCCGGCGTATGCAGACAGAATGTCCTAAGCAGTATCTCTCAATTGGCGATAAAACGATCCTCGAGCACGCCGTGGCGGCGCTGCTGGCGCATGCCCGGGTGAAACGCGTTGTTATTGCCATCAGCCCCGGCGATGCACGTTTTGCGCAGCTCCCGCTGGCGAATCATCCTCAGATTACCGTCGTTGACGGCGGCGCAGAGCGGGCTGACTCCGTTCTGGCGGGCATTCAGGCTGCCGGGAACGCGCAGTGGGTGCTGGTGCACGATGCCGCGCGTCCCTGTCTGCATCACGACGATCTGTCGCGTCTGCTGGCCCTGAGTGAAACCAGTAAAGTGGGCGGCATTCTGGCCGCCCCGGTGCGTGACACCATGAAGCGTGCCGAACCGGGTAAACCAGCGATTGCCCACACCGTCGAGCGCGTCGATCTATGGCACGCGCTGACGCCACAATTTTTTCCCCGCGAATTACTCCACGACTGCTTAACGCGAGCGCTTAAAGAAGGTGCGACCATTACGGACGAAGCCTCGGCGCTGGAGTATTGCGGTTTCCACCCCACGCTTGTTGAAGGGCGCGCTGATAATATAAAAGTGACGCGCCCGGAAGACTTACAGCTCGCGGAATTTTATCTTACCCGTACGACCCCTCAGGAGAAGGCATAATGCGTATTGGACACGGTTTTGATGTACACGCCTTTGGCGGCGTTGGCCCAATTATCATTGGCGGCGTGCGCATTCCTTACGAAAAAGGTCTGCTGGCGCATTCTGATGGCGACGTGGCGCTGCATGCGCTGACCGACGCGCTGCTGGGTGCCGCTGCGCTGGGCGACATTGGCAAACTGTTCCCGGACACCGATCCTGCTTTTAAAGGCGCAGACAGCCGCGAACTGCTGCGCGAAGCCTGGCGTCGTATTCAGGCCAAAGGCTACACCCTCGGCAACGTTGATGTGACGATCATTGCCCAGGCACCGAAGATGCTGCCGCATATCCCTCAGATGCGCGTGTTTATCGCTGAAGATCTGGGCTGCCATATGGACGACGTCAACGTCAAAGCGACCACCACGGAGAAGCTGGGCTTTACCGGTCGTGGCGAAGGCATTGCCTGTGAAGCCGTGGCGCTGCTGGTGAAGGCGGCCAAATGACGGATTTCGACAATCTGACGTATCTGCACGGTAAACCGCAGGGCAAGGGTCTGCTGAAAGCCAACCCTGAAGATTTCGTGGTAATGGAAGATCTGGGTTTTGAGCCGGACGGCGAAGGCGAGCACATCCTGGTGCGCATTCTGAAAAACGGCTGCAACACCCGCTTCGTGGCGGACGCGCTGGCAAAATTCCTCAATATTCACGCCCGCGAAGTGAGCTTTGCCGGTCAAAAAGATAAACATGCCGTGACCGAACAGTGGCTTTGCGCCCGCGTGCCCGGCAATGCCATGCCCGATTTAAGCAAATTTGAGCTTGAGGGCTGTAAGGTACTGGAGTACGCCCGCCATAAACGCAAATTGCGTCTGGGCGCACTGAAAGGCAATGCCTTTACCCTGGTGTTGCGCGAAGTGACCGAACGCGAGGACGTTGAAAAACGCCTGAAGGCCATTAACGAACGCGGCGTACCAAACTATTTCGGTGCTCAGCGCTTTGGTATCGGTGGTAGCAACCTGCTGGGCGCGCTGCGCTGGGCGCAAAGCGGTGCACCGGTGCGCGATCGTAATAAACGCAGTTTTTGGTTGTCGGCGGCCCGCAGTGCGTTGTTTAATCAGATTGTGAGCGAACGGCTGAAAAAACCGGACGCGAATCAAGTTGTTGTCGGCGATGCGCTACAATTAGCGGGACGCGGAAGCTGGTTTGTGGCAACGGCCGAAGAGATGGCCGATGTCCAGTCGCGCGTGGACGCTAAAACGCTGATGATTACCGCCGCCTTGCCGGGTTCAGGCGACTGGGGAACCCAGGGCGAGGCGCTGGCCGCTGAGCAGTCAGCGGTGGCGGATGCGCCAGAATTACAATCGTTGCTGGTGCGGGAAAAGGTCGAGGCGGCACGTCGTGCGATGCTCCTCTACCCGCAACAGCTGAGCTGGAACTGGTGGGATGACGTAACCGTCGAGTTACGCTTCTGGCTGCCGGCAGGTAGCTTTGCCACCAGTGTTGTCAGGGAACTTATCAACACGTCGGGTGATTATGCGAATATTGCTGAGTAACGATGACGGGATCCATGCGCCAGGTATTCAGACGCTGGCGAAACACCTCCGCGAATTTGCGGATGTGCAGGTCGTGGCTCCCGATCGTAACCGCAGTGGCGCGTCTAACTCATTGACGCTGGAGTCTTCACTTCGCACCTTTACCTTTGAGAATGGCGATATTGCCGTCCAGATGGGGACGCCGACCGACTGCGTGTTTCTGGGCGTGAACGCGCTGATGCGCCCGCGGCCGGACGTTGTAGTCTCCGGCATCAATGCCGGGCCAAATCTTGGCGATGATGTGATTTACTCCGGCACCGTGGCCGCGGCGATGGAAGGGCGTCACCTGGGGTTTCCGGCGCTGGCGGTCTCGTTAAACGGTCACACCCACTATGACACAGCCGCTGCGGTGACCTGCTCCATTCTCCGTGCGCTTGGCCGCGAACCGCTGCGTACCGGACGTATCCTCAATATTAACGTGCCGGACCTCCCGCTGGACGAGATCAAAGGGATCCGCGTGACGCGCTGTGGCAGTCGCCATCCTGCCGATCAGGTTATTCCCCAGCAGGATCCGCGCGGCAATACCCTGTACTGGATCGGCCCGCCGGGAGATAAATGCGATGCCGGGCCAGACACCGACTTCGCTGCGGTGGATGAAGGGTACGTTTCCGTTACGCCGTTGCACGTAGATTTAACCGCTTATAGCGCGCATGATGTGGTGTCGGACTGGTTAGATCGGGTCGGAGTGAACGCGCAATGGTAAGTAAACGTGTACAAACTCTTCTGGAACAATTACGCGCACAGGGGATCGCCAACGAGCAGGTGCTGAACGCGCTTGCCCAGGTTCCCCGTGAGAAGTTTGTAGATGAGGCGTTTGAACACAAAGCGTGGGAAAACGTGGCGCTGCCCATTGGGCAAGGCCAGACGATTTCGCAGCCCTACATGGTGGCGCGTATGACGGAGCTTCTGGAGTTAACGCCAGAGTCCCGGGTGCTGGAAATTGGTACCGGTTCAGGGTATCAAACCGCGATCCTGGCTCACCTTGTGCACCATGTCTGTTCGGTGGAACGGATTAAAGGGTTGCAGTGGCAGGCGCGCCGTCGCCTGAAACAGCTTGATTTACATAATGTATCGACACGCCACGGCGATGGATGGCAGGGTTGGCAGGCTCGCGCCCCGTTTGACGCCATCATTGTCACGGCAGCGCCACCTGAAATCCCCACTGCGCTTCTTTCGCAGCTGGACGAGGGTGGCATTCTTGTATTGCCCGTCGGCGATGAGCAGCAGCTTTTGAAGCGCGTTCGTCGACGCGGCGGCGAGTTTATTATCGATACCGTGGAAGCCGTGCGCTTTGTGCCCCTGGTTAAGGGCGAACTGGCCTGAGACTCGGATTTTTCCAGGGTTATTAAGGCAAATTCAGCGTATGGTGTGGCGCGATAGATTCGTGCCATCACGGTTATTTTTAAGTCACTGGTAGTTAACACATTCCTGGGGGATAAATGAGCGCGGGAAGCCCAAAATTCACCATCAGCCGTGTTGCGGCATTATCACTGGTTTCGCTCTGGCTGGCAGGCTGTACAAGTTCAAATAACGCGCCTGCGCCCGTCAGTTCCGTTAATGGAACCAGCGGCTCGGGTAACACGTCCAGCGGAATGTTGATCACCCCTCCGCCTAAAATGGGCACCTCAACGGCGCAGCAAACTCCGCAGATCCAGCCGGTTCAGCGTCCAGTTACGCAGCCTACGCAGATTCAGGCAGTGGAACAGCCTGTTCAGACTGAAAATGGCCGCATAGTGTATAACCGTAAGTATGGGAACATTCCGAAAGGTAGCTATACCGGCGGCAGCACCTATACCGTGAAGCGCGGCGATACGCTGTTCTATATTGCCTGGATCACCGGGAACGATTTCCGCGATCTGGCACAGCGAAACAACGTCCAGGCCCCGTATGCTCTGGAAGTCGGGCAAACGCTTCAGGTTGGCAACGCGACGGGGACACCGCTTACACCAGGCAACACCGTTTCAGCGGCCGACGTAACTGCGCAAAATAACAGCGTTACTCCTGCACAAAAAACCACCACGGTGGTTGCTTCACAACCTGTAATTACGTATTCTGAGGATTCAGGTGATCAGAGTGCTAACAAAATGTTGCCGAATAATAAAGGTACTGCGACTGTTGTCACAGCACCGACTACGGCACCTGTGGTTAGCTCTACTGTACCGACTGCAAGCAGTCAGAATGCCAGCTCGTCAATCACCACCTGGCGCTGGCCAACTGACGGCAAGATTATCGAGAACTTCGCTACCTCTGAGGGGGGCAACAAAGGGATCGATATCGCAGGCAGTAAAGGACAGGCAATCATCGCGACCGCAGACGGACGCGTTGTCTATGCCGGTAACGCACTGCGCGGTTACGGTAATCTTATTATCATCAAACATAACGATGATTACCTGAGTGCCTACGCCCATAACGACACTATGCTGGTCCGGGAACAACAAGAAGTTAAGGCGGGGCAAAAAATCGCTACCATGGGTAGCACCGGAACCAGTTCTACACGCTTGCATTTTGAAATTCGTTACAAGGGGAAATCCGTAAACCCGCTGCAATATTTACCGCAGCGATAAATTGACGGGGCATGCCAGCCAGGGTGTCTCGTCCAGGGATCACGGGTAGGAGCCACCTTTATGAGTCAGAATACGCTGAAAGTTCATGATTTAAATGAAGACGCGGAATTTGATGAGAACGGATCAGAGGCTTTTGACGAAAAAGCCTTAGTAGAAGAGGAACCCAGTGATAACGATTTGGCTGAAGAAGAGCTGTTATCGCAGGGTGCCACACAGCGTGTGCTGGACGCGACTCAGCTTTACCTTGGGGAGATTGGTTACTCCCCACTGCTAACGGCCGAAGAAGAAGTCTATTTCGCACGTCGTGCTTTGCGTGGTGATGTTGCCTCGCGTCGTCGCATGATCGAAAGTAACCTGCGACTGGTCGTGAAAATTGCCCGCCGTTACGGCAATCGTGGTCTGGCTCTGCTGGATCTGATTGAAGAGGGCAACTTAGGTCTCATCCGCGCAGTTGAGAAGTTTGACCCGGAACGCGGGTTCCGTTTCTCAACCTACGCGACCTGGTGGATTCGTCAGACCATCGAACGGGCTATTATGAACCAGACCCGTACGATTCGACTGCCGATCCACATCGTCAAAGAGTTGAATGTTTATCTGCGTACCGCGCGCGAGTTGTCCCATAAACTGGACCACGAGCCAAGTGCGGAAGAGATCGCAGAGCAACTCGACAAACCGGTTGATGACGTAAGCCGTATGCTGCGTCTCAACGAGCGCATTACCTCGGTTGACACCCCGCTGGGTGGTGACTCCGAAAAAGCGCTGCTGGACATCCTGGCCGATGAAAAAGACAACGGCCCGGAAGACACCACGCAGGACGATGATATGAAACAGAGCATCGTCAAATGGCTGTTCGAACTGAACGCCAAACAGCGTGAAGTGCTGGCACGTCGTTTCGGTTTACTGGGGTATGAAGCTGCGACACTGGAAGATGTCGGCCGTGAGATTGGCCTGACCCGTGAACGTGTTCGTCAGATTCAGGTTGAAGGGCTACGCCGCCTGCGTGAAATCCTGCAAGGGCAAGGTCTGAATATCGAAGCGCTGTTCCGCGAGTAAGCAACCATTCGTCAGAAAAGGCCCGTCGTGAGACGGGCCTTTTTTATGCCTTACGATTGCGCCGTTTCGTGCAGCAAACGCCAGGTGATGTTATCCCCTTCCTGATTAAGCACCGCGGTTGACCAGCGCACGTTGACGGGCTGGCCAGGCCGGGTTTGCGTCTCCCGGTAATGGAGCACCGCGCCGTTGTCCCATGTCTGAAGCGTTGTTAACGCATCAATACCGATCCTGAGCCCGGGTCGGGTTCCCCGCTGCGCATATAAAAATTTGGCCAGAGCGTGATGATCTAAATGGGCGCCACTCGGTGGAACCATCAGAAAATCCGGACGGAAACGGGCGAGCAGGGCGTCCCGATCGCCTTCGCCTGCACCTAACCAGTTTTCAAGGGCGACGTGGATGTCGAGGATCTCTTGTTCGAAATGGGTCATGGTTGCTCCTGTTGCAGTTGCGCAAGTAACTGCGTGTTATTAAGACGGTAGACGTACAGTACGGGCAGCAGAGTGATAACTGCGGCAAAAATAAACATCCCGTGCCAGGCGGCCAGCGGCGTAAAATAAGCTTGCATGAAGCTCAGCGCCTGCGCCAGCAGCAGGGTACCCGCAAAAAAGCTCAACTGACGATTCAGATTCCATAGCGCACTGGCATCAGGCATATCTTCCCGCCGCGTTGTCAAAAACGCGCTGCTCTGAGCCGTACTGCTGCAAAGGCTTCCCCCCGCACCCATTAACGCAAACGCAACGGCAGGTAACAGCATAGCCGGGCCGACGTTAATTAAAAGCAGAATGCCCGTCGCCTGCAAAAGGCAACCGATGACCACCAGCGGCCGCGGGCCGATACGGTTGAAATAGCGTCCTGTCGCGGTGATAGCCAAAAACGATGCCACAGACCACGGCAGCATAAGCATGCCCGTTGCGGTGGGCGTCATATTGGCCTCGCTCTGGAGGTAATACATGCCCGTTACGTTCACGCCAATAAAGATGCCGGGTACGCACACATAGATAAGCATGGATAAGCGCAACAGCGGATCCGTCAGCAAAGACAGGTTTACTATTCTGGTGGTGTTTATCGGTGACGGTTCTGTTTTAAGCCACGCGCAGGCCAAAACAAAGGTGACAATGGCGACGGGCAGGGTGGCAAAAAATATCCAGCGCCAGCTGAATGTCTGAACCAGCATGCCGCCCACAGCCGGTGAGCAGGCGGGGGCAAGCAGCGCGACCAGCATCACCGCCGAGGTGAGTCTGGCCCGCTCATGAGGCTTAAACTGTTGCCAGGTCAGCGCCTGACCAACCGGGATCAGTAAACCCCCTCCGGCGCCCTGCACGACGCGCCAGGCAATCAAACTTTCCAGCGAAGATGAGAAACCCGCCGCAACGGAGGCCGCGCTAAAGAGAAGCAGTGAGAGCAGAATAACGCGCTTCGGCCCGACGCGGCGCGTCAGAATACTGCTGAATGGGATGACTAACGTCAGCCCGGCAATGTATCCGTTACTTACCCAGGCAAGCGCGGAAGGTGTGGTATTGAATGCGTGAGCCATCGCCGGAAAGGCGACGCTGGCAATAAACATGTTTATCAAATCAAGGAAAAAGCCGAGCAGAAAGACGACGGCGATTTTGCTGCGATACGTCATGGAAGTTCCTCCGGTGAGGTGGCGTATCGTATCGGCCCGCGCGTTACGGATAAACGCGACAAAGGACGATATACTGTCAACATTATTTTGACAGTTAACCAGGCAAGCGATGCTTAATTTACAGCGTACGGCGATGTTTATCGCCGTAGCGGACACCGGCAGTTTCACCGCCGCGGCGGAGGCGATGGGGCTGACAAAAGCGGTGGTCAGCTTTCATATTCGTCAGCTTGAAGAGGAGCTGGGCGTTACCCTGTTGCTGCGAACCACCCGACGCCTGACGCTGACCGAAGCGGGGAAGCTCTTTCATCAACGAAGCGTGATGCTGTTACGGGATGCAGAGCGATTGCAGGATGATGTTCGCGCCAACCACGCCGGGCTGACGGGAGAACTGCGGATCACCACCACGCCCGAGTATGGCTCGCAGGTGGTGGTGCCTTTGCTGGCTGAGTTTAGCCAGCTGCACCCTGATCTCCGCGTGCGGCATGTCTCGTCCTCTTTGCATGCCGATCTTATCGCCGAGCGCTTCGATGTCGCTATCCGGCTCGGCACGCTTGCAGATTCGCGCTACCACGCCGCGTTGATGACCTCCTTCACCATCCTGCCCGTGGCGACGCCATGCTGGCTGGCAAACCATCCGGTTGACTCGCTGGAGCAGCTGGCGGAAGCGGACTGGATCATTCACGAGCGTTTAACGTCGCCGCTGCGCTGGCAGGTGAGAGGCGTTGATCGGCATCCGGTTTCCTTTGAGATCAGAAAAGCGCCGCGCCTGTATGCAGACAGTGCCCAGGCGTTGATGGCTTTTGCCCTCGCGGGATGTGGCGTGGCGCTGTTGCCGGAGTGGCTGGTGCGTAACGCACTGGATACAGGGACGCTGGTCTCGCTGTTACCGGAGTACACGTTTGCTCAGCAGGGCATCTATGCTGTTTATCCCGATGCCCGGCATGTGCCCGCGAAAGTGCGAACATTTATTGATTTTATGCGCGTCAGGGTTACTTAACCCTGCATCATCTTTTTAATGAGCGCTGAAAATTGCTCTCGTTCCGCGCCGTTAAGGCGCCCTAAAAACGCCTCATCCACCTCATTTCCAATCGGTTTACTGCTCTCAAGCAGGGCCTCACCTTCGGCCGTCAGAAAGACAAACCGACGGCGTTTGTCCGCCGGATCGTGCTCGCGCCTGACCAGGCCGCGTGCTTCCATGCGGCTCAGCATTTCTGCCAGCGTCGCTTTGGTGCTCACCGCGACTTCAGTCAGGGCAACCTGCTCAATGCCAGGATTTTCAGCAATTGACCGCATCACCGCATACTGTGGCTTTGTCAGTTCGGGCAATGCGTGCTGCCACTGGGCGGTATGCTGTTGAAAAAGCTGACGTAGCAGGTGGAAAGCTTCTTGTCTTAACTCCATGGACACTCCGACGGAAAAATACTCCCTCTATGATAGCCGCTCTCGGGCTGAATTTTAACGCGAGAGTTTTTTAGCGATTAGTGTGATCGTATGCGAACGATCTTGTCAGCAGCAGGATCAAGGCGTAGTTTAATTAATATGTTCGTATACGAACAAAAAATTGAGGTGCTGAATGAGATTGATTGTGGGAATGACGGGCGCAACGGGTGCGCCATTAGGCGTGGCGTTGTTGCAGGCGCTGCGGGAAATGCCGGAGGTGGAAACGCATCTGGTGATGTCGAAGTGGGCAAAAACCACGATTGAGCTGGAAACGCCCTTCACTGCGCATGACGTTGCTGCCCTGGCGGATGTCGTCCATAGCCCGGCCGATCAGGCTGCCACCATCTCCTCCGGCTCGTTTCGCACCGACGGCATGATCGTCATCCCGTGCAGCATGAAAACGCTGGCGGGTATCCGCGCGGGCTATGCCGAAGGGCTGGTAGGGCGTGCGGCAGACGTGGTGCTGAAAGAGGGACGCAAGCTGGTGCTGGTTCCGCGTGAGACGCCGCTCAGCACCATCCATCTTGAGAACATGCTTGCCCTTTCCCGCATGGGCGTGGCGATGGTGCCGCCTATGCCTGCGTACTACAACCACCCGCAAACCGCCGATGACATAACCCAGCATATCGTGACCCGCGTTCTCGACCAGTTTGGTCTGGAGCATAAAAAAGCCCGACGCTGGGAAGGTTTGCAGGCAGCGAAACATTTTTCACAGGAGAATAAAGATGGCATTTGATGATTTGAGAAGCTTCTTGCAGGCGCTCGATGAGCAAGGGCAGCTGCTGAAAATTGAGGAAGAGGTAAACGCTGAGCCGGATTTAGCCGCCGCCGCCAACGCTACCGGACGCATTGGCGATGGTGCGCCTGCGCTGTGGTTCGATAATATTCGCGGCTTCACCGATGCCCGTGTGGTGATGAACACTATCGGCTCGTGGCAAAACCACGCTATTTCGATGGGGCTGCCAGCAAATACCCCGGTGAAAAAACAGATCGACGAGTTTATTCGTCGCTGGGACAAATTCCCCGTCTCGCCAGAGCGTCGTGCAAATCCGGCCTGGGCGCAGAACACGGTGGACGGGGAAGACATCAACCTGTTCGACATTCTGCCGCTGTTCCGCCTGAACGACGGTGACGGGGGCTTTTATCTCGATAAAGCGTGTGTTGTCTCACGCGATCCGCTCGACCCCGAACACTTCGGCAAGCAGAACGTCGGGATTTACCGTATGGAAGTGAAGGGCAAGCGTAAGCTCGGCCTGCAACCGGTGCCGATGCATGATATCGCGCTGCATCTGCATAAGGCCGAAGAGCGCGGCGAAGACCTGCCTATTGCTATTACGTTGGGTAACGATCCGATCATTACCCTGATGGGCGCCACGCCGCTGAAATACGATCAATCCGAGTATGAGATGGCCGGTGCGCTACGCGAAAGCCCGTATCCGATTGCGACGGCTCCGCTGACCGGTTTCGATGTGCCGTGGGGGTCGGAAGTGATCCTCGAAGGGGTGATTGAAGGCCGAAAACGTGAAATTGAAGGGCCATTCGGTGAGTTTACCGGACACTACTCCGGCGGGCGCAACATGACGGTCGTGCGCATTGATAAAGTCTCTTACCGCACAAAACCCATTTTCGAATCTCTCTACCTGGGGATGCCGTGGACCGAGATTGATTATCTGATGGGGCCCGCTACCTGCGTGCCGCTCTATCAGCAGCTGAAGGCGGAATTCCCGGAAGTGCAGGCGGTAAACGCCATGTACACCCACGGCCTGCTGGCGATTATCTCCACCAAAAAACGATACGGCGGTTTTGCCCGTGCGGTCGGGCTCCGCGCCATGACCACGCCACACGGTCTGGGTTACGTGAAAATGGTGATTATGGTGGATGAGGACGTCGATCCGTTTAACCTGCCGCAGGTGATGTGGGCGCTGTCATCGAAGGTCAATCCGGCTGGCGATCTGGTGCAGCTACCGAATATGTCTGTGCTGGAGCTTGACCCCGGCTCCAGCCCGGCGGGGATCACTGACAAGCTGATCATTGATGCCACCACCCCAGTCGCTCCGGACAACCGTGGTCACTACAGCCAGCCGGTACAGGATCTCCCTGAAACCAAAGCCTGGGCCGAAAAACTGACCGCGATGCTGGCGGCACGTCAATAAGGAGGAAAAAATGATTTGTCCACGTTGTGCCGATGAACATATTGAGGTGATGGCAACATCACCGGTGAAAGGTGTCTGGACGGTATACCAGTGTCAGCACTGTCTGTATACCTGGCGCGATACCGAACCGCTGCGCCGTACCAGCCGCGAGCATTACCCGGAAGCGTTCCGCATGACGCAGAAGGATATTGATGAGGCACCGCAGGTGCCGACGATCCCGCCGCTGCTGTAATAAAAAGCCCGGAGGCGGCTGTGCTTACCGGGCGTTAATATTGTGCGGTCTTTTGCCCGGTGGCGCTACGCTTACCGGGCCTACGGGTTTTGTAGGCCGGGTAAGGCGAAGCCGCCACCCGGCAAAAAAGACCGCAGAAAACTAAACCAGACTCTTCAACCGATAAATCCACTCCAGCGCCTGACGCGGCGTCAGCGAATCCGGATCGAGATTTTCCAGCGCTTCTACAGCCGGAGATGTCTCTTCCGGCACCGCCAGCAGTGACATCTGCGTACCATCTATCTGCGTAGCTGCCGCATTCGGTGACAAACTTTCCAGCTCACGCAATTTCTGACGCGCGCGCTTAATCACCTCTTTCGGCACACCCGCCAGCGCGGCGACGGCCAGGCCATAGCTCTTGCTTGCCGCGCCGTCCTGCACCGTGTGCATAAAGGCGATGGTGTCGCCGTGCTCAAGCGCATCAAGGTGAACGTTAGCCACGCCTTCCATTTTCTCTGGCAGCTGTGTCAGTTCGAAATAGTGCGTCGCGAACAGCGTCAGCGCCTTGATTTTATTCGCCAGACTTTCCGCGCACGCCCAGGCCAGGGACAGGCCGTCATAGGTGGAGGTACCGCGTCCTACTTCGTCCATCAACACCAGACTGTTCTCTGTCGCGTTATGCAGAATGTTGGCGGTTTCGGTCATCTCGACCATAAAGGTAGAGCGACCGCTCGCCAGATCGTCCGCCGCACCCACACGGGTGAAGATACGGTCGACAGGGCCAATCTCAACCTTCTGCGCCGGAACGTAGCTGCCGATGTAGGCGAGCAGCGCGATAAGGGCTGTCTGGCGCATATAGGTACTTTTACCGCCCATATTGGGGCCGGTAATGATCAGCATTCTTCGCTGCGGTGACAGGTTCAACGGGTTGGCAATAAACGGCTCGTTCAGCACCTGCTCAACCACCGGATGGCGACCTTCGGTAATGCGAATACCGGGTTTGTCAGTAAAGGTTGGACAGGTGTAGTTCAGCGTTTCGGCGCGCTCGGCCAGGTTTACCAGCACATCCAGCTCGGCCAGCGCAGCGGCGCTCATTTGAAGGTCAGCCAGATGCGGCATCAGGATGTCGAACAGCTCGTCATACAGCTGTTTCTCCAGCGCCAGCGCTTTACCTTTCGACGTGAGCACTTTGTCTTCGTACTCTTTCAGCTCGGGAATAATGTAGCGCTCGGCATTTTTCAGCGTCTGGCGGCGAACGTAGTGAATCGGTGCCAGGTGGCTCTGCCCACGACTGATCTGGATATAGTAACCGTGTACGGCGTTGTAGCCGACTTTCAGGGTGTCGAGCCCCAGACGTTCACGCTCGCGGATTTCCAGCTTATCCAGATAATCCGTCGCGCCATCGGCCAGCGCACGCCATTCGTCCAGCTCTTCGTTATAACCCGGAGCAATAACCCCGCCATCCCGCACCAGAACAGGCGGCGCATCAATGATGGCGCGTTCCAGCAGTTCGCGAAGCTCGGTAAATTCGCCCATGGTTTCGCGCAGCTTTTGCACTGGCGCGCTGTCGATCTCTCCCAGTTGAGCGCGCAGTTCCGGCAACTGCTGGAAAGCGTGACGCATACGGGCGAGATCGCGTGGACGCGCGGTACGCAATGCCAGGCGCGCCAGGATACGCTCAAGATCACCCACCTGACGCAGCACCGGCTGCAATTCGGTGTAACGATCCTGCAATGCGGCAATGGTTTGCTGACGGCCAATCAGCGTTTCGGTGTTGCGGATCGGCATATGCAGCCAGCGTTTGAGCATACGGCTGCCCATGGGGGTAACCGTGCTGTCAAGAACCGACGCCAGCGTATTTTCCATGCCGCCAGCGAGGTTCTGCGTGATCTCCAGGTTGCGGCGCGTGGCGGCATCCATGATGATGCTGTCCTGCTGACGCTCCATGGTAATTGAACGGATATGGGGCAGGGCGGTACGCTGCGTATCCTTCACGTACTGCAACAGGCAGCCTGCGGCACATAGCCCGCGCGGGGCATTTTCCACACCAAAGCCAATCAAATCGCGCGTGCCAAATTGCAGGTTCAGCTGCTGGCGCGCGGTATCAATTTCGAACTCCCACAGTGGACGACGACGCAGGCCGCGGCGACCTTCAATCAGCGCCATCTCGGCGAAATCCTCTGCATAAAGCAGTTCTGCCGGATTGGTGCGCTGCAGTTCAGCCGCCATGGTTTCACGGTCAGCCGGTTCACTCAGGCGAAAACGACCGGAGCTGATATCCAGCGTGGCGTAGCCAAATCCTTTACCGTCCTGCCAGATCGCCGCCAGCAGGTTATCCTGGCGCTCCTGAAGCAGGGCTTCATCGCTGATGGTTCCCGGCGTCACGATGCGTACGACCTTGCGCTCAACGGGGCCTTTCGACGTGGCCGGGTCGCCAATTTGTTCGCAGATAGCGACAGACTCGCCCTGGTTCACCAGCTTCGCCAGATAGTTTTCAACCGCGTGATGCGGGATACCCGCCATCGGGATGGGCTCGCCTGCCGACGCGCCACGTTTCGTCAGAGAAATGTCGAGCAGCTGAGACGCACGTTTCGCATCGTCATAAAAAAGCTCGTAAAAATCGCCCATACGGTAAAACAGCAGAATTTCCGGATGCTGTGCCTTCAGCTTCAGATACTGCTGCATCATCGGCGTATGCGCGTCGAAATTGTCGATTGTGCTCATGGAGTTATGATATCCATTTCTTTGAAAATATTACGCTTTGAGCGGCTCAATGGCCGATTGTTCCTTCTATTGTCGCATGAAAAAAAGGTGCGGCGCAGAAAAAAGTCACGACTTTACGAGGCATCTTCCGCTATTAATTCAATGATGATTTTTCCGTGCTCGACGCCCACCCGAACCTGCGAGTTGGTGGTAAATCCCGCTTGTTCAAGCCAGTCGCCTTTCAGGCTCAGCGCTGCGTGTACGCTGTAGCGTTTTGGAATTTTCGTTTTACGGTCTTCATGACGTTTTCTGAAGTAACCCACTTTTAAGTGCCGATAGGGTTTGGCGATCGCGATCTGTTGCATAAGCTCTCCGGTGAATACGGTTATTTACACCTGTATAAAATACCAGTAAAACGCAGCGAGGGGAGGGGTAATTCTGGAAG
>NZ_JABMCU010000079.1:0-18821 GCF_013179605.1 Enterobacter sp. CM29
GCGCGTCATCGCCTCATTTCTAACACCTCAGGCCAGGAGGATGATCTCTTCGTCAAAACAGCACTATCTGCTGTTTTCTTCACCTCTCATCGCTTTTATTTACAGATAAATCGCTTGTTTTTACACCATTATCATCCTGTTAACGGAAACGTCAGAAACTTAACGCATGGATAAAACGACTCTCGTTTAGCGTACAGGCAGCATTTCGCATGGTTTAAGATGAAGAATTAGGAATAGTTATAAAATCGAAAGTTTTGTTAAAAAACACAAAAAATTAACATATATCCTAAGTATTTTCTTAAAGGTCTTTAGGAATTAAGGGGTTACTGAATACGTTAATACGTGAAATCTGAAAGGTTGTTGAGAAGATGTAGCAACTCATGACGATGATTCAGCCCAAGTTTCGCCAGGATGCAGCTGAGACGGTAAATAATGCGGCTATAGGGGCGGTTCTGTAACTGAGCAATCTGTCGCAGGGTGCTACCCTGCGATAGCGCCTGCAGGATCGGCCATTCATCACGTGAAAACCACTCTTTCCGGTGGCCGGCGGGTGACGGCGCTTCCAGCAAGGTTTGTTGCAAAGCCCGCGGCGTAAGTTGCCGTTCAAGCACATGAAAAGGGCCAGCCGCTTTGCAAAACAGGCGTGTATCGTAATCATCGGCGCGGATGAGCAGGTAGGGTGTCAGGTAGGGGGCGAACAGGCTGTGGCGTCGTAATCGGTCCAGCAGGTCAATAAGCGGCGAGGCGCGGCTTTCTACATCTACCACCAGACGTGATGAAGGCCACTGATTCAGATCGCTGAGGGCGGCTTCCAGGGTGGAATAGTCACAGCAATTGCTCAGGGGAGAGTGCCCGCTCAGAAAACCGGAACGGAAAAAGTTATCCTGTGTGACCAGAACGATAAAGGGAGCATCGGTTTTGCGGGTCTGGTTGATTGACTGGCTCAAATATTCGAGACGATCAAAAAATGGGAGAGCAAAAGGCGAGTGCGTTGAACCCGGTGAATCACTTCCTGTCCGACGACGCCGGTAACGGCGTACTGTCATTCGCATAGCTTCCCTCTTGGCGATGACCGTTCAGTCCTCCTGCCATCTCCAGGATGGCCAATAATATCCCTGACCGAAGCGCGCGCCAGCCTGAAGCGCAAACTTACGGTCCGTTTCTGTTTCAATGCCTTCTATGAGTACATTTTCAGCAATTTTTGAACAAAGCGTGACCAGGTTTGCCAGCGCTGGCGTTGCACGTAAACGCCAGAAAGCGATCTTATCGATTTTTATTCCGCTTAACGGCATGCGGCAGGACAAAAACGCGCGCCCTGACGCTTCATCAATGTCATCCAACCAAATCCGATGTCCTTGCGCCGTCAACTGCTGAAGCGCACAACTCACCCTCAGACGTGCCGGGTCTGAGAGAGAAAAGAAGGAAGCAGGCTCCACGAGTTCAATGTTCAGCGGTGGGCTGTTAAGTTGCAGTAAACGCTGGAACATTTCCGGTATGGTCAGAACGGTTATCGGCAAATTTATGAAAAGGTTGTCGCAGGGAAAGGGTTTTTTTAACGCAGCGATCTGTGCTTCCAGCAGCATAAGCGCCCGGGCGGCGGACCAGTCGTGAAAAAAGCCTTCGCTTTGCTGATGCGGTGACAGCACGCTGAGCACTTCAGCCCCTACCGTGCGCGAAGAGGAGAGGGCGACAATGGGTTCAAGCTTGATGCCTGTAATGTCGTGTGAGATGTGCTGCACGCACGAGGGGAAACCTGTCTGGTCTGGCGCTGTCACTCCGTCGTCCTGTTCATTTCCAGCCTCCAGGCGGCCGGGATACCGCAGGACAGTGTGAAGGGGAAGTAAACAGGAAAACAGCAGGCGTTACTTAAAAGCGGCTAAGCCTTTTCGCAGCCCGTAAAAGAGGGATAAATGTTGAAAAAACAGCCGTATTTACAATCAGCTAGTCATTAACGGCAGAGAAGGTGGAAAAGGCATTGACTCACTACGCATTGACCGTATAATTCCAGGCGTTTCACCACCGCGAAGTACACTCTTCTCCGTGCGCCCTTAGCTCAGTTGGATAGAGCAACGGCCTTCTAAGCCGTAGGTCGTAGGTTCGAATCCTACAGGGCGTGCCATTTAAAAACAGTCACTTAGGCCAGTTTCAAGCCAGCCTGATTTTCTCCTTGTGTCGTATTTGTGTCATGGTTGCCAAAAATGGCATCAATTTTCCGTGCGTGTTCGCTTAAATGGTTCGGTGCCAGGTGAGCATATCGACGGACCATTTCGATACTTTCCCCGCCGCCCATTTCCTGAAGAACAGATAACGGGACGCCAGACTGAATTAACCAGCTCGCCCATGTATGTCTCAGGTCGTGGAATCGGAAATCTTCGATACCTGCACGACGACATGCTGCATTCCATGCGCTCTGGTCATCAACCCGCATTTTCCTCACTGATGGAGTTCTGCGAGTTGTATCGAGAATGACGCGTTAATTATCGATTCAAGCATGGCGCGCCTGAAACAGAAAAGGCCGGATGAGTACGGTCTTCTTTTTGACCATTATGTCAAAAATATCTCTAAGCGTGTGCTTGGGCGAAAGTTACGTCTGTCAGAGGGAATGATTCGCATTAAATTTCAGATGGCGGAAGCTTTTATTGATGGCTGCCCGGCGATGCTGGATATTCGGCTGGAGATGGATTATTGAACACCTTCAAGGGCCGGAAAAGGCCCTTATCTTTCCTCTTCAAGGTAACGGGTGGCCTGTGCGGAGATCATGGTTAAAAACTGCTTAGCTGTGATCCCCCATAACTCAGGGTGAAAGTCGAACTTATACAGTTCAAGAAACTCCATTTCTAAGTCTTTGCTTGTATTGATGAAATTTATGCAATCTGTGACTACGCCTCGGGCATACTCAGGCCCCTCGCATTTAAGGTATTCATCCATCACCTCCTCAATGGTTTCTCCGAAGAGGTCATAATCCTGATTGAAGTAGGTCGCTATAAGGTGATCCAGGTATCTATAAATCATCATTATCTCAGTATCGGGAAGGCGGTCAGAACGTAATATGGTTTATCGTTGTACATTTGAAGCTCAAGTACGACACGCATTTTATGAGACTTGATCACAGAGCCAGTGGCAGACTCAATTCCAAAACCGACCTCTTTTCCTGCAAAAAAGTCGATATTCAGTTTCGCTCCCGGTCTCGTTGTTTTGGCCCAATTGGTGATATAAGACGAATTGAACCTCAACGCCTGGGAAATTGCCTCCTCTGCTACGCGCCGATTATAGAAAGTGCTGCTACCGGATAACGTTGGTCGGTTAGCCAGACGGGTTCGCAGCTCCGCTTCACTTAGCCCCACATGGCGAGATAGTGTATGTCCCCCAGGTTTATATCCGGTCGCTGATTCATGTTCCATCAGTTTAATCCGACCAACACGAACAGAGGCAATACGTACAGCCCCCAAAGCAAGGCCAAAGGCTACGGGAACAGCAATATCGACAGTCAGGCCAATATTAAGCGCAGTCTTTTCATCAGCTCCAAGACGGCGAGCTGTATCAGTAGCTAACTGATACGCTGCTGTCCGTGTATCTCGACCCGTCAGAGTCTGGTCAATAGCAGCATTGAGGCTGTCGAGTCCATGCGCACCAACAACAATGCAGGCCGCTTTAGTCAGCGTCGTTGGGTCTGGCGCTGCGCACAAAATTGTCGCACCGGCCAGTTCAACGGTACTCATTGCTACACCGAGTCCGCCCAGCAACCGATTCTGCAGTGTCTCTGCTTCAGTTACTGTTTTATCAGACATTACGGCGGCCAGTTGTACCGGCGACATTACGACCTGTAATCCATCGCTCATATTGATACTCCGATTATCTTTCCGCCAATCATAAAAAATGTTAGTGCGTTACGCAAAAAGACTGGGCCAGCTTATTGTGGCTCAGGGGCAGCGGGGAGAGGAATATAACGAAAATCTCGGTCGCTATGTGGCCGCCGCGTTTATTGCAATGGAACGCCTTGATAGCGCCCCTGGCGTCAGAGTTGATGATGGACGTAGCGGGAATGGGATAACCGGTGACGGCGACCAAAGCTAACTTCTTGATTAAATGCCATGAGCGATCTGCAGCCTGAGAGACCAGCACCCGAGGGTTATCCTTTATCGTCCCGGCGATGGCTACAACTTCGTCTCGAACTGCGCGGGCTGATGCGTTTTTTTCGGCTACCTACTCAGCGGATGGAAGATTAAACCAATTTCCGGCTCCGTCCTGAATTTCGCGAAAGTAATTTCTGGACTCCATTACTTCATGAAGGCGATCGTAGTCATCGGATGATGCACCGCCAGGTCGGCGATTTTTTCCGTTTACGTGCCATATGGCTTGCTTTTTCAATATTGTGTTTCTCAGTCGGTTAGAAAGAGTATTTTGCATTTAAAGAAAATGACTCGTTAATTTGGGTTTTTGCAAAAAAGAATTTTATTCATATTGTTTGTATCGTGCAGGATGCAGAAGTAATGTCACGGTATCAGTTAGCTTTAGGATTCATTTCTTTTCTAATAATCGGTGTTATTAGTGTCCGGAGCTAAATGACAGCTGTTAAACATAAAGCTTCGGTTTTTTACCGGGTTTTTTTATATCTGCTTAATGTGCACCGGTTCTAGGTAGCGATGAATCGATATCAACTTAAGAGCATGAGCGCAGCCACATCCTTAGATGTGGCAAAGAATTTACAGAGCCTTACATGCATGGGGCTTTTTTCCTCAAATTCCTGAGCGCAGGCTCTTCAGCTCTCTCTGGATCAGTACCTGTGAAAAATGCACGTCTTGCGCTGGCTGCCGCCCCGCTTTTCCTGGTCATGGCGGTAGATTTTACCGGGCGGATGATGTCGTTCCTGGCTGATGATGTGCTGGTGGTCTGCTTTATTGCCGTCGCACTGCCGCTTATCCGCCAGAAAGAATAGCGCCCTTATCATGCGTCCTGCGGGGCGCATTATTAAGCAAGTTGATCCCCGTCACCCGACGGAATAATTCCTTCTTTTATTAATATCAGGAGATTCCCATGTTTGAAAAAGCCCCCGACGTATGGGGATGGTTTTCTTTGTCTGTTACCTGGGTGAAGTCCAACTCCTATCTGTACTGGGGGAGCTTCACGGCCTTCCTGGCGGCACTGTGGTCAGGGCTCTGCGACAAACATGGCTGGTGCTCCTCGTTGTTTGGTGGGCTACTGGCGACCATCATCACCCTGAGTATTCTGGCGGTAATGAAAAAGACCGGGTTACACGAAGAGTGGATGCCCAGGTTGGGCTGATACCCCCAGCTTCCTTGCCGGGGGAGAGCGCCATTAGTGCCCTGTAACGGCCGCGGCGGCGACCGGATGGTCAGCGTTAGCGACCACAGTTGCACGGGCGACGGGATGATAACTACCGTCTGTTGCGGCTGCGACGGCGACAGGGTGATCGGCAGATACCACCGCCGTGGTGCGGGCGACAGGATGGTTACCTTCACCGGTGGCCGCCGCAACGGCAACAGGATGATCGGCGGAGGCGACGGCAGTCGCACGGGCTACCGGATGATTTGCAAATGCAGAAAATGATGCCGCAGTGAAAGCCAGAGCGAGAATGACTTTTTTCATAATATAACTCCTGATGTTTTCCCTGTATGGACAGGGACCATTATTTTAATAACGATGATTGGTAATTATTGAGAATTGTGCAATGGATATTGCTTCGTCTGAATCAAATACTCTGACAATGTATCTGGAAAACACGTTATTGACAATTGAAGTCAATATACCTTTCCAGTTTTAAATTGTTTATTTTTAAATTTATGGTCGTTTTGTGTAAAAATAAATTATTTGCCTGGTAAAGCATATTTAGCTAAAGGAGATGATTTTTCGCCGGGCAGAATAGTGTCACCTTCAATGAATAATAAAGGCTTAAAATGAAAAAATATTTACTCATCGCGTTGAGCTTTCTGGCTATCACCAGTCCGGCGAGTTACGCTGGCATCCGATCGCTGGTGGAGGATGGCACGGTTCTGCAGAGCCAAATTATTACGCATACCCGAGAAGGGTATCATCCGCTGCGTACCCTAACCGCGGGCACGATTGGTGGCGTAGTGGGTCACCAGTTCGGTAACGGCAAAGGGAAAACCGCCATGACGGTAGCCGGTGCAACAGCCGGGGCGGCGGCTTCTCATAACCGGCAGTCTAACGAATTGGCAGCACAGGAAGTGAAGTTACTTATCAAGACCCAATCCGGGCAGACTATTCAGGTGGTGCAGCACAATAATGGTTTGACATTTAACCCTGGCGACAAAGTTCGTATCATCACAACGGGTTCTAATACCACCGTGGAAAAATCATACTAAGCACATTATTATGATTACAAAAATGAAATACCGTGGTTTTAACGTCTGTTATAAAAATAACGATACACGATACCTGGAAATACTGGACGATATATTGTCCTGTAATGTAAAACGACTCAGCGTTCAGATGGTATTTAAAAGCCTTCCGCATACCCACGTCTCTTTACTGAATACCCCCTACGGACAGTTTGTATTAAAGATTTACTCCCCCAGGAAAAAAAGGATAGAAAAATTTTTCAAATCGTTTTTTACGCCCAACCCCAACGAAAATTTGATTGAGCGGATCGACTATGCTGGCAGGCAAGGTCATACCTTCCCGAATGATTTTTATCTCCTGGCTGAACGCCGGATTTTCAGATTCGCAAAAATCTCGCTCATGTTGTTTGAGTATGTCCCCGGTCCGGAGTTACGCGTTCTTCCCACGATCACGCCGGACATAAAGCGTGAAATCCGACACAGTATGCAGAAAATGCACAATCTGAAAATCATTTCCGGCGATGCGCACGGCGGGAACTTCATCCTGAGTGAAAAAGGAATAAGGATCATCGATCTGTCCGGGAAGCGTTGTAACGCGAAAAGGATTGTTGAAGACAACGTGACGGCCAGCCTGCGCATTGGTATTCCCATTGAATCCCACTGGCGTTGGGAAAAACGCCTGATCGCAAAAAAGATCAGACGACACCATAAAATCGTCCAGAGGAAGTATCTGGCGCGTTCAAATACCGCTTAAACCCTTTATTCATGCAGGACAACAGCCTGTTATAAAAGAATTTTCCCTGGTATATGGCATTTTCGCCAATCCTCTACCATGCTCATTACACCTCACCGTTTCGCGTGGGGGCTTTTCGTAGTTGCTCATTAATCTTAAGGAAAAAGTTTATGAAAAAAACGACTGCTATTTTGTTGGGCACCGCGTTTCTGTTTACCACCAACGCCTTTGCGGCTGAAATGATGACAAAAAACGAATTCGAAAAAGTTGAGTCTCAGTACGAAAAAATCGGTACCGTGAGCACGGCTAACGAAGTCTCTGTCGACGATGCGAAAAAAGAGCTGGTCGAAAAGGCTGATAAAGAAGGTGCTGATGTACTGGTGCTGACTTCCGGTAATACAAACAACAAAATTCACGGCACCGCCGATATTTACAAGAAAAAATAATGCTTTAGCAACCACCCCTGTCTGGGGTGGTTGTGCGCCATACTTCTCCCCCACATCGTTTTTAGCCTCTTCTCGCGCAGTGCTCCTCGTTGACGCTTGATTACGTATATATAATGCGTATAGTTCTCATTTGCATTTCATTTGATAAATACTAAGGCCCGACAACGGGCCATTTTTGCGCGCACGTTAAGAGCTCATTATGAACAACACCACAATGCACAAAACGCTGCTGGCGATTGCCATCGGCGCGGTTACACACTCCGCCTTTGCGGCGGAAGAGAAAAAAGAGGACACCATCGTGGTCCAGTCCACGGCGGGGAGTGATTTCAAACCCGGCGGTGACCAGCTGCTTCCGGCCTTCCTCGACGGCCAGGTGGCTAACGGCGGACGTATGGGGATGCTCGGGCAGCAGAACGCCATGGACGTGCCGTTCAACATCATTAGCTACACCTCGAAGCTGGTGGAAGATCAGCAGGCGAAAACCATTGCTGACGTGGTCGCTAACGACGCGGGCGTGCAGTTCGTTCAGGGGTACGGCAACAGCGCGGAAACCTTCCGTATCCGCGGCCTGAAGTTTGACGGCGACGATATGACCTTTGGCGGATTGTCCGGCGTACTGCCGCGTCAGGTGGTGGATGCCCAGATGGTTGACCGCATCGAGATCTTCAAAGGGGCCAATTCCCTGATGAACGGCGCGGCCAGCTCGGGCGTGGGCGGGATGATCAACCTTGAGCCAAAACACGCTGGCGACATCCCGCAGGCGAAAGTGGGCGTCGACTACACCTCGGATTCCCAGATTGGCACCACGCTGGATGCGGGGCGTCGCTTTGGCGATAACGACCAGTTCGGCGCGCGGGTGAACCTTGTGCATCGTGAAGGCGAAACCGGCGTGCCGAACGACCGCCGCCGCACCACGCTGCTCTCCACCGGTCTGGATTACAAAGGTGACCGTTTCCGCACCTCGCTGGACCTGGGCTATCAGAAAAAAACCTTCCACGGCAGCCCGACCAGCGTCAACATCTCGGCGGTGGACTTCGTGCCTGAACCACCGAAGAACGATCGCAACTTCTCGCAGAAGTGGGCCTACAGCGATATCGAAAACGAATTCGGCATGTGGCGCAGCGAGTACGACATCACCGATAGCTGGACGGCCTATACCGGCCTCGGCGCACAGCACGCGCACGAAGAGGGGATCTACAGCGCCCCGAAGCTGATGGATAAAAGCGGTAATGCGACGGTCAGCCGCCTTGATACCAACCGCATCAGCGATTCCGTCAGCGGCATGGCGGGCATTCGCGGTAACTTCATGACCGGCTCCGTCTCGCACAAGGTGAATGTCGGGTACTCCGCGATGACCAAAAACGAAAAAATCGCGTGGAAAATGTCTGCCGCGGCGGATAACCCGACCACCAACATCTACCACAACACTGGCGTTGCTATGCCGGACAGCAGCAACTTCAGCGGCTCAGGCGGCAAATACAGCGATCCGCTGACCAGTGGGCGCACCCGCACGCAGGGCTGGCTGTTGAGCGATACCCTGGGCGTGCTGGACGACAAACTGCTGTTTACCGCAGGCGCACGCCATCAGAAAGTGGTGATTCGCGGGTACAACAAAATTACCGGTGCGGAAAACGACGCGGACGGTTTTGACGGTAGCCGCTGGATGCCAACCTACGGCGTGGTCTATAAGCCGTGGGAGGAAATTTCCCTCTACGCCAACCACACCGAGGCGTTACAGCCCGGTGAAACCGCGCCTCGCTCAGCAAACAACTACGGCCAGAGCACCGGTATCGTGCACTCTAAGCAGAACGAAGTGGGTGTAAAGGCGGACTTTGGCCGCGTGGGCGGCTCCCTGGCACTGTTTGAGATCAAAATGCCGTCGGCCATCCTCGACGACAGCGGCCACTACGGCCTGGACGCTGAACAGCGTAACCGTGGCGTGGAGCTGAACGTTTTCGGCGAGCCAACGCTCGGGATGCGTCTGAACGCCAGCGCCACCTGGCTTCAGGCCGAGCTGACCAAAACTAAAAACGGCGTGAACCAGGGGAACGACGCGATCGGTATTCCGAGCTTCTACGCTGTGCTGGGGGCAGAATACGATATCAAGCCGATTGAGGGCCTGACGGCGACCGCGCGCGTTAACCACTCCGGCACGCAGTATGCTGACCTGGCGAATACCAAAAAGCTGGACAGCTACACCACGCTGGATCTGGGCATGCGCTATCGCTTCGCGGTGAACCACAATGAAAACCAGATGACCGTGCGCGCAGGCATCGACAACGTGACCAACGAGAACTACTGGTCAAGCGTGGATGATTCCGGTACTTACATCACTCAGGGCGAGCCGCGTACCTTTAAGGTCTCGGTTGGCTACGAGTTCTAAGCGTTCCACCTCGTTATCCGGGGCAGGGACGCCCCAATCCCTTCGTTGTTGTGTTATAAAATTGTAATAAAAGCTTCTTACACTGGTCGCCACATCCTTACCTCTTGGCCAATGACAGGAAGCCGCTATGGGCAGACCCCTCAAATCCGTATTTAAAAAAGAACATCGCGACGATATCAGTAACCGCAGCGCTAACCCGGTATTCTCCGAGGTGGCAGAGGTGTTCCTCTCCCGCCGCCGTTTTCTCCAGATGGGGGCCGTAGCGGGGGCCGCCGTATCATTCCCGTATCTGATCACACCCGAAAATGCGATTGCCGCGGTCTCAAAACCGTCCGCGCTGGCAAAAGCGGTTTCCCTGGGCTTTACCAGCATCGACGTCTCCACGGAAGATACGGTCAGGGTGCCGGAAGGCTATATTGCCCGCCCGTTCTATCGCTGGGGCGATCCGACAGGCATCAAAAACAACATGCCGGCGTTTAAACCGGACGCCAGCAATACCACAGACGAACAGGCCGTGCAGGCGGGCATGCACCACGACGGCATGGCGTGGTTTAGCCTGCCGCAGGGGGGGCAAAGCCCGGAGCATGGCCTGCTGGCGCTGAACCATGAATACATCGACAACGGAATGCTGTTTACGGACGGTACGGCGAACTGGAGCCTCGACAAAGCCCGCAAGGGGCAGAACGCTATGGGCGTGTCGGTGGTGGAAGTGAAAAAAACGGGCAGCGGCTGGGAGGTGGTGCGTCCGTCTTCGTTCGCCCGCCGTATTACCGTCAATACGCCGATGCAGCTTACCGGCCCGGCGCGGCATCAGGACTTAATGAAAACCGCCGCCGATCCGCAGGGGGAACGCGTTCTGGGCACCATGCAGAACTGCGCCAACGGCCACACGCCGTGGGGGACCTATCTCACCTGCGAGGAGAACTGGTCGGACATATTTGTGAAAAAAGCCGATCTCAACCCGCTGGAAAAACGCTACGGCATTAGCGACAGCGATGAATCATACCGCTGGAACGAGGTGGATGAGCGGTTCAGCGTCGATAAAACCCCTAACGAACCCAACCGTTTCGGCTGGGTCGTGGAAATCGATCCCTACAACCCGACCTCCACCCCGCGCAAGCACACCGCGCTGGGCCGCTTCAAGCATGAGGGGGCAGCCGTCACGCTCGCCGCCGATAATCGCGTGGTGGTTTATATGGGTGACGACCAAAAGTTTGAGTACATCTATAAATTTGTTTCGGATAAAAAATACGATCCCGCGAACCGCGAAGCCAATATGCAGCTGCTGACGTCCGGCACGCTGTACGTCGCCAGGTTCAACGAAAACGGCAGCGGCGACTGGCTGCCGCTTGTCTTCGGGCAAAATGGCCTGGATAAAAGCAACGGTTTTGCAAGCCAGGGCGATCTGCTGATTAAAACCCGTCTGGCGGCCGACGTGGTGGGGGCAACGAAGATGGATCGCCCCGAGTGGATAGCCGTCGATCCGCACGCCAGCGGCAGCGTCTACTGTACGCTCACCAACAACAGCGATCGCGGGAAAGAGGGCAAGGCACCGGTCGATGCTGCTAACCCGCGCGCCAACAACGTGTACGGGCATATTATGCACTGGCTCGAAGAGGGGGCCGATCCTGCCGCCGCACGCTTTAAGTGGGATATTCTGGTCATGGCCGGGCGCACCGACGGCGACGATCCGAAGGCCAAAGGCTCGATGCAGGGCGCGGAATTTGGCAGCCCGGACGGCCTGTCGTTTGACCATCAGGGCGTCCTGTGGATCCAGACCGATGTCTCCTCCAGCACCATCAATAAGAAAGCGTACGAGGGGATGGGCAATAACCAGATGGTGGCTACCATTCCAGGCACCAACGAGTATCGCCGATTCCTGACCGGGCCGCGCGGGTGCGAAATCACCGGCATTGCATTTACGCCAGACAACCGGACGCTGTTTATCAACATTCAGCATCCGGGGGAGGGCGGGGATGATATTACCGACCCGGCCAACCCTCGCGCTGTTTCCAGCTGGCCAGACGCGAGCCCGAACGGGCGTCCGCGATCGTCAACGGTGGTGATAGTCAAAGCAGACGGCGGGATCATCGGGTCGTGACGTTTATCCGCCGGGCGCATGCGCTGGCCCGGCGTTAAGCTTGCTACCACCAGCATGAAGTGTTAAAACGTGCCCCTTCTAAAAAAGAGACAGGGGTAGGGCGTGAAAGACGCGTCATCCGCTTCAGGCCATGGTAGCGCTGAAGCTTCGTCGGATCAGAGTCCGACGCTGCAACGTGGTTTGCAAAATCGACATATTCAGTTAATTGCCCTTGGCGGCGCGATCGGTACCGGGCTGTTTCTCGGCATCGGCCCCGCCATTCAAATGGCTGGCCCGGCGGTTCTGCTGGGTTACGCTCTCGCAGGGATTATCGCCTTCCTGATCATGCGCCAGCTCGGCGAGATGGTTGTTGAAGAGCCGGTGTCCGGCTCCTTCGCGCATTTTGCCTATAAATACTGGGGTCCGTTCGCAGGCTTCCTCTCCGGCTGGAACTACTGGGTGATGTTCGTGCTGGTCGGGATGGCGGAGCTGACCGCTGCAGGCATCTATATGCAGTACTGGCTGCCGGATGTCCCGACGTGGATCTGGGCGGCGGCCTTCTTCATCATTATTAACGCCGTTAACCTTGTGAACGTGCGCCTGTATGGCGAGACCGAGTTCTGGTTTGCGCTGATCAAGGTGCTGGCGATTATCGGCATGATCGGCTTTGGCCTGTGGCTGCTGTTCTCCGGCCACGGCGGCGAGCGTGCATCGATCGACAACCTGTGGCAGCACGGCGGCTTCCTGGCGACCGGCTGGAAAGGGCTGATCCTCTCGCTGGCGGTCATTATGTTCTCCTTCGGCGGTCTGGAGCTGATTGGCATCACCGCTGCTGAAGCGCGCGATCCGCACAAAAGCATTCCGAAAGCGGTCAACCAGGTGGTGTACCGTATCCTGCTGTTCTATATCGGCTCGCTGGTGGTGCTGCTGGCGCTCTATCCGTGGGTGGAAGTAAAATCTGACAGCAGCCCGTTCGTGATGATCTTCCATGACCTGAACAGCAACGTGGTGGCTTCCGCGCTGAACTTCGTCATTCTGGTGGCGTCTTTGTCGGTGTACAACAGCGGGGTTTACTCCAACAGCCGCATGCTGTTTGGCCTCTCCGTACAGGGCAACGCGCCGAAGTTCCTTACCCGCGTCAGCCGTCGCGGCGTGCCGATCAATTCGCTGTTCCTTTCCGGCGCTATCACCTCGCTGGTGGTGCTGATCAACTATCTGCTGCCGAAAGAGGCGTTTGGCCTGCTGATGGCGCTGGTTGTCGCCACGCTGCTGCTGAACTGGATCATGATCTGCCTGGCGCACCTGCGCTTTCGCGCCGCGATGCGCCGCAAGGGGCGCGAGACGCAGTTCAAGGCGCTGCTCTATCCGGCGGGGAACTACATCTGTATCGCCTTCCTCGGCCTGATTCTGGTGCTGATGTGCACCATGGATGAGATGCGCCTGTCAGCGATGCTGCTGCCGGTGTGGGTGGTGTTCCTGTTTGTTGCCTTTAAACTCTCACGTAAAAAGTAGCGCGCTTTTCTCCCTCTCCCTGTGGGAGAGGGCCGGGGTGAGGGCACCAGACCGCACCAAACCAGACCGCACCACACTGCCTGCCTTCACGCCCGGTGGCGCTGCGCTTACCGGGCCTACATGTTCGGGGACGTTATTTAGTAGGCCGGGTAAGGCGAAGCCGCCACCCGGCACCTCCCCTTCACCATTATCGTGACCCCTCTCCCAATTCTGTTTCGATCCACAGGATCTTTGTTTTGTAATCGATTACTTTTCATTTGAACGAATTTGTAATCGATTACTTTTTCCGGGTGAGGCTTATCATGGTGTCAACTGAGAGTAGTGAAAAGGCGATAACGCAGCACCGGCTGCTGGTGCCGCGTCTGTCGCTGATGATGTTTCTGCAATTTTTTATCTGGGGTAGCTGGTCGGTCACGCTTGGCCTGGTGATGACCCGGCACAACATGTCACTGCTGATTGGCGACGCGTTCTCAGCCGGGCCCATCGCCTCCATTCTTTCGCCGTTCGTGCTCGGGATGCTGGTGGACCGCTTCTTCGCTTCACAGAAGGTGATGGCGGTGATGCACCTCGCGGGCGCGGCGATCCTCTGGTTCGTGCCGGGGGCGCTGATTGCTGAGAACGGCGCGCTGCTGATTGGCCTGCTGTTTGGCTACACGCTCTGCTACATGCCAACGCTGGCGCTCACCAACAACATCGCGTTCCACAGCCTGGCAAACGTGGATAAAACCTTCCCGGTGGTGCGCGTGTTTGGCACCATCGGCTGGATCGTGGCGGGCATTTTTATCGGCGTCACCGGCGTGGCGTCCAGCGTGACCATCTTCCAGGTGGCGGCGGTCAGCTCCGTGCTGCTGGCGCTCTATAGCCTGACGCTGCCGCACACGCCAGCACCGGCGAAAGGCCTGCCTGTGAAGGTGCGCGATCTCTTCTGCGCGGACGCCTTCGCGCTGCTCAAAACCCGCCACTTCTTCGTCTTCTCCGTCTGCGCAATGCTGATCTCCGTCCCGCTCGGCACCTATTACGCCTACACCGCCTCGTATCTGGCGGATGCCGGCATTGCCGACGTCAGCACCGCCATGTCCTTCGGGCAGATGTCTGAGATCGTCTTCATGCTGGTTATTCCGCTGCTGTTCCGCCGCCTGGGCGTGAAATATATGCTGCTGATCGGCATGCTGGCGTGGTTCGTACGTTATGCCATGTTCGCGCTGGGCGTCAGCGAGGAGGGGCGCATTCTGCTGTATCTGGGCATTCTGCTGCACGGCGTCTGCTACGATTTCTTCTTTGTCGTCGGCTTTATCTACACCGACCGCGTGGCGGGAGAAAAGGTCAAAGGCCAGGCGCAGAGCATGATCGTGATGTTCACCTACGGCATCGGCATGCTGCTCGGCTCGCAGATTTCAGGGGCGCTTTACAACCGCCTGGTGGCAGGGCAGACCGTGCCGCAGGCGTGGGTTACATTCTGGTGGATCCCGGCGGTGGCTGCCGCGGCGATCGCGCTGATTTTCCTTCTCACGTTTAAGTATGACGATGACAAGGCGTAATGTTCTGGAGGTGGTATGAGGACAATGAAAGGACCGGGCATTTTTCTGTCGCAGTTTATTGGCGGGGAAGCGCCCTTCAACACGCTCGACGGGCTGGCAGAATGGGCGGCGTCGAAGGGTTACAGAGCGGTGCAAATCCCCTGCAACCATCCGCATATCTTTGATGTGGAGAAAGCCGCAGAGAGTCAGGCCTACTGCGACGACATCACCGCTAAGCTGGCCGCGCACGGGCTGGTCATCAGCGAGCTGTCGACCCATCTGGAAGGGCAGCTTGTGGCGGTGAACCCGGTTTACAGCGAGGCGTTTGACCACTTCGCACCCGCATCCGTGCGCGATAACGATGCGGCGCGTCAGACGTGGGCAACGGAAAAACTGAAGCAGGCGGCGGTCGCCTCGGCCCGATTAGGCCTGAAAGCGCACGCCACCTTCTCCGGCTCGCTGGCCTGGCCGTTTTTCTATCCGTGGCCGCCGCACAACGAGCAGCGTTTTCAGGAGGCGTTCGAGGCGCTGGCAACCCGCTGGCGGCCAATACTGGATACCTTCGACGAGCAGGGCGTGGACGTCTGCTTTGAGCTGCATCCGGGGGAAGATCTGCACGACGGCGTAACCTTCGAGCGTTTTCTGGCGCTGGTGGATAACCATCCGCGCTGCAACATTCTCTACGACCCGAGCCACATGCTGCTTCAGCAAATGGATTACCTGACCTTTATTGATCTCTACCATGCGCGCATTAAAGCGTTCCATGTCAAGGACGCGGAGTTCCGCCCCAGCGGGCGCAGCGGCGTCTACGGCGGCTACCAGCCGTGGATCAACCGCGCCGGACGTTTTCGCTCGCTGGGTGACGGGCAGATCGACTTTAAGGTCATCTTCAGCAAGCTGACCCAGTACGACTACGACGGCTGGGCGGTGCTGGAGTGGGAGTGCTGCCTGAAGGATGGCGATACTGGCGCGAGTGAAGGCAGCGAATTTATCCGCCGCCACATTATTCCCGTTTCCGGACGGGCGTTTGATGATTTCGCCGCAGGGGGGAGCCATGATTAACGTCGGGATTATCGGCAGCGGGTTTATTGGCCCGGCACACATCGAGGCGCTCAGGCGTCTCGGGTTTGTGCAGGTGGTCGCGCTCTGCGACGGTTCGCTCGTTAAGGCGCAGGAAAAGGCGCGCCAGCTAAATGTGCCGCATGCTTACGCCAGCGTGGAAGAACTGCTCGCGCACTCCAATCTGCATGCGGTGCACAACTGCACGCCGAACCACCTGCACGCGGAGATTAACCACCAGATCCTGCGCGCGGGCAAGCACGTGTTTTCCGAAAAGCCGCTGTGCATGACACCGGACGAGGCGCGCGAGCTGGTGGCGCTGGCAGAGCAGGCGGGCGTGGTGCATGGCGTGAGCTTTGTCTATCGTCAGTTTGCGATGGTGCGCCAGGCGGCGAGCATGATGCGCGCGGGCACCCTCGGGCGGCTGTTTGCCTCGCACGGCAGCTATTTACAGGACTGGATGCTGCTGGAAACCGACTACAACTGGCGGGTGGATGCCGCGCTCGGCGGCGCATCGCGGGCGGTGGCGGATATCGGCTCCCACTGGTGCGATACGGTGCAGTATGTCACCGGCAGGCGCATTACTGAGGTGATGGCTGATTTATCCATCGTCTGGCCGACGCGCAAGGCTAACGTGGCGGGCAGTCAGACGTTTACGCACGACGAACATGCTCACTATGAAGGTAAACTGGTCACTACCGAAGACTTCGGCTCGGTGCTGTTGCGTTTTGACGACGGCAGCAAGGGCAGCTTTAGCGTCTCGCAGGTGAGCGCGGGGCGAAAAAACCGCCTGACCTTTGAAATTAACGGCAGCGAGCAGTCGGTGGCGTGGGATCAGGAAACCCCGCAGCAGCTGTGGATCGGCCATCGCACCCGGGCAAACCAGACGCTCAGCGACGATCCGGGTTTGATGAACCGTGATGTGGCCGACAGCGCCCATTTCCCCGGCGGACACATTGAAGGCTGGCCGGATGCCTTTAAAAATATGATGGCGCAATTTTACCGTGCCGTGCAGGCGGGAGCGATGCCGGATAATCCGCAGTTTGCCACCTTCCACGATGGCGCCAGTGTGATGTATATCCTTGATGCGATTGTGAAAAGCCATCAGCAGCAGCGCTGGGTGCGTGTGGAATACTGACGCATTGCCCGGTTCGCCGGGCAACCAATTTATGGTAGCCTGCACAAAACGCTAACCGCAGGATGTATCGTCGCTATGTCAATTCAGAAAATCGCTCAACTGGCCGGGGTATCCGTGGCAACGGTCTCTCGCGTACTGAATAACAGCGATACCGTGAAGGCGAAAAACCGCGAGCGCGTTTTGCAGGCGATCCAGGAGAGTAACTACCAGCCCAATCTGCTGGCGCGTCAGCTGCGCACCGCCCGCAGCTATATGATCCTGGTGATGGTCTCGAACATCGCCAACCCGTTCTGTGCCGAAGTGGTGAAGGGCATCGAAGCCGAGGCGGAGAAAAACGGCTACCGCATTCTGCTGTGCAACTCCGGCTCGGATATTGAGCGCTCCCGCTCGGGCTTAAGCCTGCTCTCCGGCAAAATCGTCGATGGCATTATCACCATGGATGCGTTCTCGAAGCTGCCGGAGCTGGCCGCGCTGATTGGCAACGCGCCGTGGGTGCAGTGCGCCGAATACGCCGATGCGGGCGCGGTCTCCTGCGTGGGGATTAACGATGTTGATGCCTCCCAGCACGTTGTCAGCCAGCTTGCCGACGAGGGCCGCAAACGCATTGCGCTCATCAACCACGACCTCAGCTACAAATATGCCCGTTTGCGCGAACGCGGCTATAAGAGCGTCATACACCTGCGGGATCTGGACTATCAGGCGGTGGAGTACGCCAGTGAGCTCAGCTCCAGTGCGGGCATGGCGGCGATGCAAAATCTGTTAAAAGCAAACCCGCCGGATGCGGTGTTTGCCGTTTCTGATACGCTGGCGGCGGGGGCGCTGCGCGCCATTCAGCAGGCAGGGCTGCGGGTGCCAGAAGATATCGCGGTGGTGGGTTTTGACGGCACCGAGCTGGCGGAGATGATTTCTCTCACCACCATTGAACAACCGTCGCGGGATATCGGGCGCAAGGCGGTCAATCTGCTGTTAAATAAGATCGACAACCCGGATGCGCCCACGGAAAGGGTCATGATGGACTGGCGCTTTATTTCCCGCGCCAGCACCTGATTATCTGGCGATGACGCCAGCCAGCGAGCGAATATCGTTTCCGGTTGGCGACTGGTGAATACGCAGGCCAAATTCATCCACCACCGCGAAAATATGATCGAAGATGTCGGCCTGAATATCTTCGTATTCTGCCCAAATCACCGTGTTGGTAAAGGCATATATTTCAATCGGCAGCCCGTTGGCATCTGGCGCGAGCTGGCGCACCATCAGCGTCATATCTTTACGAATACGCGGGTGGTTACGCAGATATTCATTCAGATAGGCACGGAAGGTGCCGATATTGGTCATCTTGCGCAGGTTTAATACCGATTCCCCTTCGCCGTTCTGCTGATTCCACAGGTTAATTTCCTCATGACGCGCGGCCAGATACGGCTTCAGTAGTTTCGCCTGAATCAGTTTCTGCTGCTCCTGCTCATCGAGGAAATGAATGCTGGTGGTATCGATATTCAGGCTACGCTTGATGCGGCGACCACCGGAGGCTGACATGCCGCTCCAGTTGATGAACGCGTCGGACACCAGCGCCCAGGTCGGGATGGTGGTGATGGTGTTATCGAAGTTGCGCACTTTAACGGTGGTCAGGCCGATG